>JASLGV010000476.1 GCA_030149995.1 Pedobacter sp. | reverse complement strand
GTAAAACGCCCCAGTCCTTTAACATCTGTCTTTCTGTTGGGCCATGCACTGACTCCATCTGAAGCTAAGGTGAGCCGAATGTTATAAGAAATTACATTAACGGGCGTGCTCGTTCTTTTCTAAGCAGACGAGGTAAGGAGCACCAGCACGACAACTCTAATAAAGGTTTCATGGCCACAACCCGCAAAAACTTTGCCTTTAGATAAGAAAGCTCTGTTATCTATACCATTAAAGCAACCCTCCATCTTTAAAACTAAAATAGCCTATATCAGAAAAGATGAGGTGATCTATAACCATAATATCGAGTAGTTCTCCGGCTTTAATCATGTTTTTGGTAAGTTTCAGATCGTTGCTACTTGGGTTTAGATTACCGGAGGGGTGGTTATGAGCAAGCACAATTTTCGCGGCATTGTTTTCGAGCGCTATTTTAAAAACAATTTTTGGATCGGCAATGGTACCCGCTTGCCCACCTTTACTGATAAGTTTTTTACCCAACACCCGATTACTTCGGTTAACGAGCAACATCCAGAATTCTTCGTGATTTAAATGCGCAAATGTAGGATGTAGGTAACGACCTACATCATTGGAACTGGTTACCTGCATAATTTCGGGTGCTGCATCACTTGCTTCACCACGCCTTAACCCAAGCTCTAAACCAGCTATAATGGCAATTGCCTTTGCTTCGCCAATACCTTTAAATTTTGAGAGTTCCTGTACAGAAGCTTTCCCGAGGGCAACCAGATTATGCTGGTAGTGAGAAAGAATACGTTTACTTACATCGACGGCGGTTTCGTGCTTATTACCAGATCCAATCAGGATGGCAATCAATTCTGCATCTGTTAAATGCCGGTGCCCGTGCTGCAGAAGCTTTTCTCTGGGCCGATCTTCTTCTGCCCAATGTTTAATGCGTATTTTTTGTTCATAACCAACCATAAATAAAAATACAAAAACCCGTATGTAAAAGCAATTAAAACCAATACCTTAACCTCAGTTTGGTAAGCAATTACTCACAAAGAACACACTTCTTCACACTTGCCCTTTTGGCAAAAAAAAAGCGACTTTGTAAAAAACAAAGTCGCTTTTAATATAATTTTAAAAAAGCTTAGCTTAAGCCATTAACAAATTTAGTTAATTTCGATTTGTTGTTAGCCGCTTTGTTTTTGTGAATAACATTCTTTTTAGCTAAACGATCTAACATAGAAATTACTTTAGGCAATAATTCTGAAGCAGACTTTTTGTCTTCAGATGCACGTAATCTTTTAATAAAAGTACGTGTAGTTTTTGCCTGATATCTGTTACGTAAACGTTTTGCAGCGTTTGCTCTAATTCTTTTTAATGCAGATTTATGATTTGCCATTCTGATTTAGCCTTTTATTTTTTCTTTAATCGTTTCCTTTAATTCGGGTTGCAAATATAGGATTAATGTTTTTAAATTACAAAACACTTTTTATTTTTTTATTCCGTTAAGTAGATTTTATACTTTACCAAGCTAAAAGCTCAGCACAAAGATGCAGATAATTTTCAGCAAAAAAATTACAAATTATTAAAAACATGCCCAAAAATGCTATTTTTGAGCAAAACCATTAGTTGAGTGAAAAAACGAATCGCCATATTTGCTTCAGGTTCGGGTTCAAATGCCCAAAAACTGATGGAGCACTTTAAACGCAGTACCGATACCGAAATCGCACTGGTACTAACGAATAATGCAGATGCTTATGTATTGCAAAGAGCTGACAACTTCGAAATTCCAAGTCATATTTTTGATAAGAACGAATTTTATAAGACAAATGATGTTATAGATCTGCTTAGAAACCTGGATATCGACTTTATTGTATTAGCAGGTTTTCTATGGCTCATCCCACAAAATCTTATTGCCAGCTATCCGGGTAGAATTGTAAACATCCACCCAGCCATTTTACCAAAATTTGGCGGTAAGGGAATGTATGGCGACCATGTACACGAAGCAGTCCTTGCTGCCGGAGAGCCAGAAGGAGGTATTACCATTCATTATGTAAATGAGCATTACGATGAGGGTGAATATATTTACCAGGCTAAATATAAAATAGAGAAAGGCGACAGTCTGGAAATGGTTAAATTCAAAGGCCAGCAACTGGAGCACCAGCACTACCCGCGTGTAGTTGAAAGTATTGTAAAGAAAATAAAGAAATAATTATCAGGCGCTGCAAAGCAGATCTAATTATTTAGCTGTCTGCAGCGCCTTCTTAACAGATACAAATCACCCCTTCAAACAAACCGTTCAACACCCTGTTGCTGACGAAACATTTAACCAGCTCACAAACACCTGATTTACAAGAACTGACCTATAAAACCATCTGTTTTATTACAAAAAAGGCATACTCCAAAAACAAGGGAACCGCAGCTGGAATGAAATTAATTTTTAAAAGTTTTTTTCTTCTTTTTTTATAACAAAAAAACGATCGCCATTTACTACCTTTGCGGCTCAAATTTTCCTTTAGAATGAGTCAGTCTGTTAAGATCAAAAACGCTTTAATTTCAGTATATTACAAAGATGGTTTAGAGCCATTGGTAAAATTATTAGCCCAACAAGGGGTTCAACTATTTTCTACAGGTGGAACCGAGCAGTTTATAAAAGATTTAAACTTGCCGGTAACAGCCGTTGAAGATTTAACGGGCTATCCTTCTATCCTGGGCGGACGAGTTAAAACCTTACATCCGAAAGTATTTGGCGGTATTTTAAACCGCAGAGGCCTGGAAAGCGATCAGCAGCAAATTGCAGAATATGAGATTCCTGAAATTGATCTGGTTATTGTAGACCTGTACCCTTTTGAGGAAACAGTAAAAGCCGGCGGTACGCCAGAAGAAATTATTGAGAAGATAGACATTGGCGGCATTTCATTAATCCGTGCGGCGGCTAAAAATTTCAATGATGTAGTAATCATTGCTTCTAAAAATGATTACGCAACGCTTCAGTCGCAACTGGAAACCCAAAACGGAGAAACAACCCTGGAGCAACGCAAGGCTTTTGCTAAAAAAGCTTTCCACACTTCTTCACATTACGATACGGCTATTTTCCATTATTTTAATACAGAAGATCCGATTGATGTTTTTAAACAAAGTGTAACCGAAGCGAAAACACTTCGCTATGGCGAAAACCCGCATCAGGGTGGTACATTTTATGGCGATTTAGATGCTATGTTTACCAAACTCAATGGTAAAGAATTATCATACAATAATTTAGTTGATGTAGATGCGGCCGTATCATTAATAGATGAATTCGAAGGACCTACTTTTGCCATCTTAAAGCACACCAATGCTTGTGGCGTAGCAACACGTGCAACGGTAAAACAAGCCTGGATAGATGCACTGGCCTGCGATCCGGTTTCTGCATTTGGCGGCGTACTGATTACCAATACCCCGGTTGATTTAGCAACAGCAGAAGAAATAAACAATTTATTCTTCGAAGTTTTAATTGCACCTTCTTATCAGCCGGAAGCAATTGAATTATTCAGCAAAAAGAAAAACCGCGTTATTTTACAACGCAACAACGTTGAGCTGAGTAAAAAACAATTTAAAACATTATTGAACGGTGTAATTGAGCAGGATAAAGATTTAATTATTGAAGGCCCTGAGCAAATGACCACCGTTACAGATAAAGCACCAACTGCACAAGAATTACAGGATTTATTTTTTGCGAACAAAATTGTTAAGCATACCAAATCCAATACCATTGTACTGGTAAAAGACGATGTGTTAATTTCGAGCGGTGTGGGTCAGACTTCACGTGTAGATGCACTGAAACAGGCAATTGAAAAAGCAGCCTCTTTCGGGTTCAGCGTAAAAGGTGCAGCAATGGCATCAGATGCTTTCTTCCCATTTCCGGATTGTGTAGAGATAGCTGCCGACGCCGGCATTACAGCCATCCTACAGCCAGGAGGCTCTATTAAAGATGCAGACTCGGTAGCCAAAGCCAACGAAAAAGGTATTGCAATGGTTACAACCGGTGTACGGCACTTTAAACACTAAAACATTAAAAACTTTTCGCCGCTGTAAGGATCCTTACAGCGGCGAAAATAAATAAGCCCTTTTCCATACCTTATTATAAAAGGTAAAAGGAGTGTAATACAGATTAAAAATTAAAAGATTTAATTTTTGGCGATTTAATTCATTAAAAACAATTAATAAGCAATGAAATTAAAACTTAATACAATAAAAAATCTAATTTTACATTAGGAATAATATAGATTTGTTAAAATAAAAGAAAAACACCTTATACATGGGATTATTCAATTGGTTTACGCAAGAAGTTGCCATCGATTTGGGCACTGCGAATACCTTAATTATACACAATGACAAAGTGGTGGTTGACGAGCCATCCATTGTTGCTTTTGATCGGACTACCAACAAAGTAATCGCCATCGGCAGGCAAGCCATGCAGATGGAAGGAAAAACACACGATAACATTAAAACCGTAAGACCTTTAAAGGATGGGGTAATTGCCGATTTTAACGCGGCAGAAGCCATGATTAAAGGGATGATCCGCATGCTGAATGGCGGTAAGGGCTGGATGTTCCCTTCTCTGCGTATGGTTATCTGTAT
>JASLGV010000469.1 GCA_030149995.1 Pedobacter sp. | reverse complement strand
CTGATTGGTTTTGTTAACGCGGCATCTTCAAAATAACGTACTTTTACGAAGTTGCTGCTGCCACTGATAACAGAGGCAGCCGTTAAATCAATGAATTTATCATCGAAAATTGTTTTCGGTACGTTGATTTTTAAGATGGGTAAAGGGTTTACCGTAACCTGTATTTTACCGGTGGTAAAGCAACCGGTAGGGTTTGTAATCCGTACATAAAAAGTACCCGATTCGCCAATCTGTTTAGGATTATTTACCTGATGCGTAAGCGCTGCATCCGAAAAGAAAGTATACACAACATCTGTTGAGCTTCCCTTATACCAGACCGGGCTGGTCAGGTCAATTTTTTCAGGATAACAAACCGGTGGCGGATCTTGTAATACGAGAACAGGTAATGGTATAATGATTACTTGTATAGGCGCAGTTACCATGCATCCTTTGCTGTTTACCGCCTTGATGTAATAAAAGCCGCTTTTTTCTATTTGAGTAGGATCGGCTATTTCTTGTGTAAGGCCTGAGTTTTCAAAAAATGAATAAGTAAGATCTGCATCGCTGCCCGCTACATATGCAGCTTTTGTAAGATCAATCTTATCTGGAAAACAAATGGCCGGCGGATTGTTAACTTTTAATACAGGTTTTGAAAAGAAGGTAACATTTACAGGCAAAATTCTTTCGCAGCCAGCTACGTTGGTAAACTTTATATAATAAGTACCTGGCCGGGTTACGTAGTTGGGGCTATTTAAAGGCGTTTTCGCTCCTGCATCCGTAAAGTAAGTTTTACTTATGTCTGTCAGGTTTCCGCTAACTAAATTCTCATTTGTAAGGTCTACACTTTCATTGTAACAGGCCGTTGGCGGATTTGAAACCTTGATATCAGTCATATCAAATATATCTACCTCGATAGTGGCCACACTCTCGCAACCCTTGAAATTGGTGGCGAAAATATAATAGGTTTTATTTTCTGTTATGGTAACTGGTCCGTTAATTTTCTGAGTAAGGTCTTTATCTTCAAATGCGGTGTAATAAAACTGGTCAGATTTATTGATCAGGAAATCTGATGAGGTCAGGTCTAATTCAGAATTCGGACAAACCGTAATTTTCGGCGTTGTCTGTAACTGATAGTCTACACTTTGCACTACGGCCTGAATGGTACTTGGGCAGCCAAAGCCATCGTAAGGTTCCAGGTCGAGGATAATCTGAGTGCCTTCTGGTGGTGTTGGAAACATAACAATCGACTGGCCGGTTCCGTAATGAATGGTACGATCTGCACTGTACCAGTTATAGGTTTTAAATCCGCTTGGACCTGTTAAATTAAGCTGATCGGCACTTTTGCAATAGGTATTTCCAACAATAAGATCGCCACATAAATTGTTTACATCTACGTAGGCATAACCAAAATGTCCACCCAGTGTACAATCTGCACTCAGGAATTCGAGCAACAATTGTTTGCCCTGATAGCCCGATAGATTAATGGTTACAGGGGTCCAGTCTTTATACAAAACACTCCCGTTTACCGGAGAGCTTTTAAAACCCGGAAGTGACGAGGTGGCAATGTATTCGAAAGATGCACATGGAATATAGTTTCCGGTTTCCATATCCTTTATACGGGCAACAAAACGAGGTTGTTCTGTAGGATGATGGGAAGGATCTTCCAGTACGATGGCGTATTGATAGGTAAGCGTAAATTCAGCTTTATCTGGCGGAACATTAATCAGGTAAGAAAGTGCATCAGCCTGAGCACCCGTACCGTCATCGCCTAACTTAACACTGTAGTTTCCACCATTTTTAGGCACAACTGGAAACTTGCCATAGTAATCCACCTGCTTTTTATCGCTCATAATGGTATGGCGCCCTCTTACCGGTGCGTTTACCTCGGTGGTGCTGATAACATTGGCATTGTTTTGTGTATAGGTGAAACCGGTATAGATTTTCCAGTTTTGAAAATTACCATTTTCAAAACCGATATTCTCCGGACAGAATTGAGCGCTTAACCTTGCTGAAACGATCATGAAGATCATTGTGAGCAGCAATACCAGTCTATTTACCAAAAGGGGATGAATTTAAATAGTTAGCTAAAGATATTCATTTCAAATAGCTAACCATCAAAAAAGAGATATTTTTTTAACAAAATTAAAACAAAAAGGATATTTGATTGTTTAGGTGCTTTTGTTGTTTTCTGTAAAGTGTTGTTGGTGAGTTTTTTATGGTTGTTTCGGTTGGGTGGACATTAAAGCAACAATTTACTGGCCAGTCCTAAGATTAAAAGAAAACCAAAAACATCTGTAAAGGTCGTGATGATGATGGATGAAGCAATGGCCGGATCAATCCCTACCCTTTTTAAAATAAGCGGAATACCGGCACCGGTAATCCCTGCAATGATCAGGTTTCCGGTCATGGCTAAGAAAATAACCAGTCCCAGCATCGGGTTTCCATCAAAGAAACAAGCAAAAATAAAGACAATTAATCCGTTCGCTGCACCATTGATAAGCCCCACAGTAAATTCTTTTAAAACGGTTCTGTAAGCTTGTTTATCTGTTAAATCGTATAGCGAAATTCTCCTTACCGTAACGGCCAGCGCTTGTGTGGCGGCATTTCCGCCCATTCCGGCGATAATGGTCATATAGGCAGCCAGCGATGGAATTAGTTTAATGGTGGGGTCAAAATGCCTGACTACAGACGAAGCCAGAAAGGCGGTACCCAGGTTGATGATGAGCCAGGGTAAACGCGATTTAACGGCATCGAGCCAGTTTCCGCTTAATTCTTCATCTTCCGATACGCCCGATATTTTTAAAATGTCTTCTGTACTCTCAGCTTCCATTACATCGATCACATCATCAAATGTAATACGGCCTAACAATTTTTGTTCTGCATCAATTACCGGAATGCTGGTAAGGTTATATTGAGAAATAAGACTGGCAACCTCTTCCTGGTCAGTATCCGGGTGCACGTAGACGGCATCTTCTTTAACCAGCTCGGCAATCTGCGCGTGGTGAGGTGCTTTAATAATGTCTTTTAAAGAAACGATTCCTTTGAAGATAAAATTGTGATCCACCACGTAAACGGTGTAAAATTCTTCCATCTCCTCGCTCTGACGGATGATCTCATCAATTGCATCTTTTTTGCTGAGGTGTATGTTTACGCAGATCAGCATGGTGTTCATCAGACCACCCGCTGTTTTCTCATCGTAGGTTAAAAGATTACGAATGTTGGAGGCATCTTCCTCGTTCAGGTTTTGCAGGATCTCCTTTTGCTCATGATCTTCCAGCTGCGAGATAATATCCGTTGCATCATCATAATCAAGTTCTCCCACAATTTCTGTACGCTTTTCGGGATGCAGCTGAAAGAGGAGCTCTTCTGGGTGCGATTCTTCATGCATCTCAGAGATGATTTCAGAAGCGGTTTCAGAAGGCAGTAAATTAATTATATGCTGCTGTTCAGCTTTATCCAGGCGTTCAAATAAAATGGCAATTTCAGAAGCATGGTATTCTTTTAAAACTGCTTTTAAAGATTCATCACCAGCTAAAATTGCATTTTTTACCTTTAATACATCACTTTTATCTATTTCGAACGATTGCATATAACAATAATATTCTGGCCTTTGTCTAAATATGAGCTGGAAAAATAGGAAACAGATTTGAATTAATCTGTCTTTTGAAGTTATTTAAACCAGCCTTTTCGCCAGAAATAAATAATCTGTAAGAGGGCAATGATCCCCATTACAATTAAGGTATACAAATACCCGTGTTGTGCATAGAGCTCTGGCATATTATCTTTCAGTATTTTGCCGGTGATCGGATCTTCACGACTAAAATTCATCCCATAAATACCCGCAATAAATGTTAGGGGAATGAAGATCGACGACATAATCGTGAGTACTTTCATAATCTCATTCATCCGGTTGCTTACAATAGAAAGATTCATGTCGATATTGGCAGAGGCAATTTCCTTGAGCGATTCTATAAAATCTATAATCTGGATACAATGGTCGTATACATCGCGCACATACGTTTTGGTCGTGTTTGAAATTAACGGGGATTCTGATCTTAAAATATCGTTCAGTTTATCGCGTTCGGGCCAGGCTACTTTTCGAATGGTAATTAGCGATCTTTTAATAGCTTGTGTGTCGTACATAATCCGTTTATCCGGACTGTCGTAAAGCCGGTCTTCAATGGCATCCAGTTCTTCGCCCCAGAAATTAAGCAGCGCAAAATAATTGTCTACAATTACATCTGTTACCGCATACATTAAATAACTGCTGCCGGCAGCACGGATATTCCCCTTACCCAATTCAAGCCTTTTTCTAACCGGTGAAAAACAATCTTCATAATCTTCCCTAAACGTCATGAGCATGTTTTCGAGCAGGATAAAAGAAACCTGTTCGTTAAAGAGCAGGCCATCTTTATTGAGGTAAAGGTGCCTGCTTACAGTAAATACATATTGCTCTTCATCAAATTCTTCCAGCTTTGGCCGTTGAAAAGAGCTGGTTATGTCTTCAAGTACCAACGGATTGATGCGGTACTGATTTAAAAGCAGTTCGAAAATAGCCGGATCGCCAAGCCCCTTAATATCCAGCCAGTAATTAAAAGACTTGTCTGCTGTTAACTGGGGAATGTTTTTGATATTATCAACCGTTAATCGGTTGTAAGATTGCTGGTTATATACGTGCAGGTAGATAATTGGTTTGAGTGCATTCTCGTCAATAACATACATGCCCGGGCTGCTGCCCGGTGCCGGAACTTTATAGTGTTTGTGTTTATTACGCAGTTTGTTCTTCGCCATACTTACAGGTATAATTTTGCCTGCGGCCCCTGGTTAAATAAGAGGTCGACTATACTTAAATTTGGTAAAAACTGATGTTTATCTTCAAAAACCTGGTAATATGGTTTATTGTTTGGAATGTCTTCTTTTTTCTTCGGATTCATCATACCCCTAAAATCCAGTTCCGCGTTTACGTCTGCCTGGTAACGATCTGTAA
>JASLGV010000405.1 GCA_030149995.1 Pedobacter sp. | reverse complement strand
ATGCTGAAAGAGCAACTGGATAAAACAGTCTTATCGAAACTGAAATTACCGACTAAAAACGAGCCCAACCTGGAAAGCTGGAAAGAATTTCTGGGCCGTCTTAAAAACCCGACTTCAGAAGTTAAGATTGGTCTGGTTGGTAAATATGTGGAGCTCCCGGATGCCTATAAGTCGATTATAGAATCTTTTGTACATGCCGGTTCTAAAAATGAATGTAAGGTACGTGTAGAATATATCCCTTCCGAAAGCATTGTAGCCTCAAATGTTAAAGAAAAGCTGGCACATTTAAATGGTGTGCTGGTGGCGCCTGGTTTTGGCAGCAGAGGTATTGAAGGAAAAATTGAAACCATTAAATACGTACGCGAAAACAACATTCCGTTCTTTGGTATTTGCCTGGGTATGCAGTGTGCTGTAATAGAATTTGGCCGCAACGTTTTACATCTGGAAGGTGCACATACCGTAGAAATAGACGAAAATGCTAAAAACCCGGTAATCAACATGATGGAAGAACAGAAAGCTGTTACCAATAAAGGTGGTACCATGCGTTTAGGTTCTTATCCCTGCGACCTGAAAAAAGGTACCAAAGCATTTAATATTTACGGAAAACCACACATTACAGAGCGCCATCGTCACCGTTACGAGTTCAATAATAAATATTTACAACAATATGAAGATGCCGGTATGATTGCCTCTGGCGTTAATCCGGAAACGAATTTAGTAGAAATTGTAGAGCTTAAAAACCATCCTTTTTTCATTGGCGGACAATTTCACCCAGAATTAAAATCAACAGTTGCAAATCCTCACCCACTTTTTGTTAAATTTGTGGCCGCTGCAATGGAGTATGCAAAGAAGAAAACCAATTAAAAGCAGTATAAATACAACGAATGGATAGAAATACCTTTACAGGATTGTTCCTGATTATGATCATTTTGGCCGGATCATTCTACTTCTTTAAACCAAACGAAGTGGAGCTTAAAAAAGCCAGAGAAATAGAGAGAGCCGATTCTCTTAAAAAAGCTGGCATATTGCCAAACCAGAAAGATACCGTTCAGCATACAGCTGTAGCAACCACAACCGATAGCCTTGCTTTAAAAGGCCCGTTTGGAAGTGCATTAACCGGTACGGTGCAAAATACTGTTTTAGAAAACGAAAATCTTTTAGTTACTTTCAGCAATAAAGGCGGTAAAATTTCTTCTGTTGAAGTTAAAGGTCAGAAAACATACGATGGAAAACCTTTAATTCTCTTCAGTGGTGATGAAAATAAATTCGGTTTAAACTTAAATGCAGCCGGAAAAGTAATCAATACCAATGATCTTTTCTTTACCGCAACCAAAACGGGTAATACCTTAAACATGCGTGCCAATTATGGTGCTGATGCATACGTTGAGTATGTATACGACCTGAAAGCATTGAGTAATAAAGTTGGCTTTAAAATAAACCTGGTTGGTTTACAGCAGGTAATTGCCGGAAACAGCATTGGTTTAAACTGGGAAGCAACATTGCTTCAGCAAGAAAAATCCATCGAAAGCGAACACCGCTATTCGGCACCTTACTACAAATATGTAGATGGTGATGTAGATCATTTAAGCGTTTCAAAAGATCAGAAAGACGAACTTTCTAAAGGAAAAATCCAGTGGTTCTCATTTAAACAGCATTTCTTCTCGGCTGCCCTGATTGATAAAAATGGTTTTGATAAAGGAAGTTTAGAAGTTAAAATTCCAACAACTCCGGGTACCGTTAAATGGTATGCAGCTAATATGCAACTGCCTTATAACCATTTAGCTGCTCAGACCTACGATATGGACTTTTATTTCGGCACCAACAAGTTCTCTGCCTTAAAAGCACAGGGTTATGAGCTGGAAAAACAGGTTGATTTAGGTTACTGGCCTTTAAAATACATCAACCGCTTTATTGTACTGCCGGTATTCAGCTTATTACAAAGCTTTAACTGGGGTTATGGCCTGATTATCCTGGTATTAACCATTCTTTTAAAACTGGCCTTATCTCCTCTTACCTACAAATCGTACTTATCTATGGCTAAAATGCGGGTATTAAAACCAGAGATGGACGAGATTAAAGCAAAAGTTGGTGAAGATAATCAAACCCTGATCCAACAGGAATACCTTAAATTGTATAAAAAAGCGGGTGTAAACCCATTGGGTGGGTGTTTGCCAATGATTTTACAATTACCATTGGTAATGGCTTTCTTCTTCTTTTTCCCGAACCTTTTCGAATTAAGAGGCGAGAGTTTCTTATGGATGAAAGATTTATCAACCTATGATGAGTTTATCCGTTTCGGTGTTAAATTACCGTTTATCGGCGATCACCTGAGCTTAATGTGCGTACTCATGACCATTTCTACCCTGATCATGACTTACTTCAACAACCAGGTTTCTGGTGCCACCGGACAAATGAAATACATTGGTTACATTATGCCAATTGTCTTTTTAGGTGTGTTAAACAGCTATCCTTCAGGCTTAAACTATTATTACTTCCTGGCCAACTTAATGACTTTCGGTCAGCAATTTTTAATTAGAAAAATGGTGTATTCGGGTGATTCGAGCCGGGTTCAACTTGTTCGATGGCCGATGGATTAGCGATACTGGGACGATGCCGGAGCGACTTCCGGCGGAATCTATTTTGCTTTGACAGCGTCTATTCCGAAAGTCCGCGCAGGTACGCTGTTCGCCAGGAAGGCAATCCCCATGAGAATTTTAAAAAACTTCTTCGCAGCGACGGTCTTC
>JASLGV010000372.1 GCA_030149995.1 Pedobacter sp. | reverse complement strand
GAGGAATGCCAGGTAGAAATAGAAGTGTGCGCTCATTTTTATACAACAGATTTTTATGAGAAATCTTTCTTTAACGATAGCCAGATCATCAGTGTTTACTATCTGGTAAAAGAAAAACACCCGTTACCGGTTGTAATTAAGCAGGAACCCTACGATTTTGATGGAACCGGCGAGGTGCTACAAGCTTTCAGATGGGTAAATGTCGAATATTTATCGGCAGAAACAGTTACTTTTAAAACCGATCAGACCGTTGTCGCTCTTCTAAGGAAACACTTCGGTTATTAAAAATCAATACTCATTTCTTCTCAAATCATATACATTTTTTGCGGATACTGAGCCGCATGATTTAAAATCAGATTGAGGATATAATGATTGGATGGATAGGCTACAAGCTGGTTTTTAATGGCAGGCAAATCAGCCTGAATGCTGCCGGATTCCTGAAAATAGCCCATTCCATAGAATAAACCATTCTCAACAAGCAGGTAACTCCGCTCTTCGTTGCTCCGCCCTTCATCAACCAATACAAAACTCGGTTGTTGCTTTTGCACATCTTTTAATGCAGCTTTTAACTTATTGTTGTAAACGCTGACCGTTTCGATGCTGCTGCATGCACCAAAACACGTTCCATTGTTATGCGCTTTGCAAATGCTGGCTGTTTTTTGCAGGCGACACAATTTGGCGCAAAGCTGGTACTGGTCAACCAGCTGGTTTAAGAAATTATACCCTTCCAGCAGCGAGTTAAAGCGATACTGAACCTGGCTGTCGTTTTTATATTTATCAATGGCCAGGCGCAGGTAGCCTTTCTGATCCTCGTACATGTATAAGGCATATTTATGCTCGTGGCGTTTCATGGCACGGTTGTTTTCGGGCCAGATCCGTTTAATTTCATTCGCTTCAAGGATCAGGGCCATCAGTTCCGTTCCGCAAATGGTATAATCGATGTGGTGTATGGTACGCAGAAAATCCTGACGCTGGCGGTTGGGTGTGTTACCAGAGAAATGACCGGTTACTCTTTTTTTTATGTTTTTAGCTTTGCCGATATAGATAATCCGGCCTTTGTTATCTTTAAAATAATAAACACCCGGTTGTTCGGGAAGTGCCTGTACAAGGCTTTTATCTACATGGGGCGGAAGTATTTGTTCTTTGGAGTTTTTTTTAAGCATTTCGCAGATAATGCCCTGGTCATCGGCCTGTAGAAGCCGGTTAAATAAAATACTTGTGGCGGCGGCATCGCCCGCCGCCCGGTGCCGGTTCTCAACCGGAATGTTTAAAGCCGAGCAGAGTTTACCCAGACTGTAAGAACTTTGGCCCGGGATGAGTTTTCTGCTTAAACGTACTGTGCATAGCTTTTTGCATTGCAGCTCAAAGCCTGCGCGTTCCAGCTGATGTTTGATAAAGGAATAATCAAAATTTACATTGTGGGCTACAAATATTTTGTTGTGCAGCAGCTGATAAATCTGCCAGGCTACTTCCTCAAATACAGGCGCATCTTTAAGCATTTCATTGTCAATGCCCGTTAAAGCGGTTATATATTCAGGTATATCAATTTTAGGATTGATAAGCGTTGTGTAGCTTTCTACAAGCTGGCATTCATCATGGATGTTAATGGCAATTTCAGTAATTCCATTTGCCGAAGCATGCCCGCCGGTGGTTTCAATATCTACAATTGCATACAACATCATTCAGGTAATTATATCACAAAAGTATGCTAAAAATATTAGTAATAAAAAGGGTTTTTTAAAAAGATTTAATAAATAGAAATACAGCACTTGCAAAACAGTGAAAACACTGCTGCATGATTGCTATTGTAAGAGACTTATGCTGTTGTTATCATGCAGGCAACACCCAATTCAAAACAAGGTGAATTTAATGAAGCGAACTTAAATTGTTGAATGGAAACTGGCGTGGCGTATCAAACAGGTGGTGGAGGGCGTCTTTATAAATACCTGAAATTTTATAGGAAATTCCACCCGAAAGAATAACATAATCGTTAAAGATGCTTTTAATATGTTGTTTTGAAATGCTTACATGGTTGTTAACAGGTGTAAACAAGGGGTGTATCTGCAACATTTTAACAATGGCTGTTAATTTTAGTTTGATGGCCGGAAAAGTATTTTCTACGGTTTTAAATAAAACCCTATCACCGTTTTCTTCAATGGCTACCAGATCATCGACCCGGATTTTATGTAATTGCTCATTATCTTCTAAAGAAGGAACAAAAAAAGCATCATCATCAAAAACAGGTAACCTGGATTTATCAGCCGGAAAACCGGGGTAAAGGTTGTGAATGGCTTTATTAAAGCGGGCGTCAGAATAGGGTTTCAGCAGGTAATCATCCGCTTCAACACCAAAGGCATCAATGGCATATTGCTGGTGTGCCGTTGTAAAAATCAGAAACCTTGTTTTTTTTCTTAACAAAGTGGCCAGCTCAATACCAGAAATACCAGGCATTTCAATATCCATGAAAATAATATCAACAGGCTTTGAAATTTCTTTCAGTGCTGTTAATGGATCTGTAAAACTATTTAAGAGCTCCAGATTTGGTTGTTTTCTGATGTAAGCTTCCAGGCCTTCGAGAGAATTTGGATCATCATCGATTGCGATGCAACTTATAGACATTTAGATTTAGTTTGGGATGCAAGTTACGATTTGATTTTGTAAGAAAAAAAAAGAAGCTCCTTAAACCGTCAGATTAAAAACATTTTAGAAAGTATTTCTGTTTAGAACAGGTTGTTGGAAGCTTTAAAATGGGGTTTTCTGATTAAACATTTTTAGCATATTCCATAATATATATGAATAAAATGGTTTGGATGTGTATCTTTATTGTGATTGAAAAATATGAAAGAAACGTTTGATCAATTATCTGCCGCATGTAGTAAAATTACAACCCAGAGATACAGCACCAGCTTCTCTTTGGGGA
>JASLGV010000356.1 GCA_030149995.1 Pedobacter sp. | reverse complement strand
TGTATTCTTTGGGTAAGGCAATGATGAGCTGCCCGTGCTGTTCTTTTGCAAAGGCAACAATTCCTTTAATGGTATCAGAATGCTCATTGTAATAATACCGGGGTGAAAAATCTTTCAGCATTTCTTTTAAAATGGCTTTTTCCTGCTCGTCTATGCTTTCTTCAGATTTGATATTCAACACCAGTAATTCAATGGCATGTTTGCTTAAAATGCTTTTCAATGTATGGAGAGGAATTAATTCTTTTACCTTTTTAAAATCGCAGGCCATGATGGCTTTGCGGATGGATTGGTAATCAGCTTTAGGTGGTACAACCAGCACCGGCACCGGACTGGCTTTAGAAATACCAATGGCATTTGAACCTATGTCGCTGTCGTGTTTGGCTTTTTTACCATTGCTACCAATAATAATCAGGTCGATAACCTCTTCCCATACCCGGTTAACGATAGATCTGAGAATGGTCTTGCGCGATAAACTTGTTTCGATGGTTGCTTCGGGATTAATTTTTTGCAGCTTCTCTTTCAGTTTTTGCAATGCCTTTAAACGGATTGCAGTTTCATCGGCAATATGTGCATCTGTGGTAACAACCAGGTCTGGTGTGGGCAAAATACTTTCGTAGGTGGATACATAATAAGAATTAAGCAAAATAATCTTACTATCGGGAATGGCACAACTTAACCTGGCGGCGTACTTCGCTGCATGTGCAGCGGTATCAGAAAAATCTACAGGAACTAAATAAGTATTCATATTCGGTAATGGTTATGTAGCTAATGATTAAAATTAATCAATCGATCGATTAATTTTAACGTAAATTTCGTATATAAACCTGTTTTATGCAAGTTTAATCACAAAATTTACAATCAGATTTTACAGAATCATACTTATTTGCCAGAATCGGCAGCAAGCGGACTTTCATCGTACCAGGCCCCTTGTACCTTTAGTACTTTTTCAATAACATCACGTGCGGCTGTTTTACCACCGGGATATGGAGATATAAAGGCAGAAACGGCTTTAATTTCCTCAACAGCATCTGCCGGGCAAACAGGCAGTCCCACCAATTGCATCACTTTCAGATCGGGAATATCATCACCCATATACAATACCTCAGAAGCCTGAATCTGCTTATTGAGCAGGTATTGTTCAAATATTTTTACTTTATCACCTGCCGCCAGGTAAACATCCTGAATACCCAGATTTGCAAAACGCTTTTCCATAGCAGCACCTGCCCCACCCGAAATAATGCATACGTGATAGCCGCGCTTTACGGCCAGCTGCAAGGCATAACCGTCTTTAATGTTAAAAGTGCGCAAGGTTTCCCCATCAGTTGTTACCTGCACCGAACCATCGGTTAGTACACCATCTACATCAAAAATAAAGGTGGTAATGTCTTTTAACTTTTGCAGAAACATGTTGCTATGGAATTGCTGTTTTATCTGTTATTTATGGCTACAGAAAGTTAATTACTGGTTATCGCGCCATTCATATACCCAGGCCGACTGGATTTGTTCCAAATGGCCTTCTGAGCTTTCTTCTCTGGTACCTTTAAAATTAGGCAATTCCAGTACCCACTCCAGCAGGTCTGTAAAACGAATGCGGTAGATTTTGGTTTCGCTAAAGTCATCACCAAATTTCTCGTATAAAGACATGGCAATATCTTCGTAATCGTTCCAGTAAAAAGGTAAGGCAAATTTATCGTTGTTCATTAGATATGGATCGTTTAAAGTGTTAAATTTATTGTAAACAGGCTACACCTGCAAGTAATGAAGAAGTTTTTTAGTGGCCCATAAAACCAGACTGATCTGGTATGGTTACTTCGATATCTCCATTAATTACTACACATTGGCAACCCAAACGCGAGGTAATTTTCGGACGTACAGCCCGGTCAATAAAATCTTCTTCCTTATCAGATATTTCCTGAATGTTATCCATGCCTTTTGTAACGTATACATGGCAGGTACTGCAACCGCAAACGCCGCCGCAATTGTGCTGTAATTCGATCCCGTTATCCAGACAAACATCCAAAACAGACTCGCCTGCAGCAATGGGTAATTCTACCGGTGCATGGTCTGCTTCTTCAAAATTTATTTTTAGTTTATAAATGCTCATAATTATGTTGCAAAAGTAATAAGCAAAAGCCGCAATTATACTATTTATGCGATATTTTAATGCTGTTGCTTAATGTTTCGTAAATTCTATGTAATTCGGGCATGCTTTGCAGCATCTCCAAATGTTTATTTATGGTAAGCTCATCCTTTCGTATGGCTGGCCCGGTTTGCACATCTTCTGGTAAAGACTGCATAACCTTATCGGCTGTTTCGGCAATTAAAGGCCTGATGATGTTAAAATCAAGATCATTTGCCTGTAACAGTTGCTGCGACAGTACATACAGGTGGTTGCTAAAATTACAGGCAAAAACAGCTGCCAAATGCAACACCCGTCTTTTTTCCCCGTTTAGCTGGTATACCTGTTTACTTAGTTTACCGGCAAGCTGCTGTAAAAGATCAAGGTCTTGCGGTACCGGCGCTTCAATACAAATGGGAATATTTTCGAATTGAACATCTTTTTGTTTTGAAAAAGTTTGCAGCGGGTATAAAACCCCTGCTCTTTTAACATGTGCTGCAATGGTGGCGATATCCGTGCTTCCTGATGTATGGATCACAAGTCCGGAAACAGTACTCAAGGCTTTCGAAACTTCTTCTATCGCATCGTCTTTAACCGAAATAATGTATAAATCTGCATCACTGTAAATTTCGTCTAAGTTACCTGTTGCCAAAGCATTGAGCCTGGTTGCCAGGGCCGTAGCATGTGCAACATCCCTGCTGTATACCTGTAAGATGGTTTGGCCTGCTGCAATTAATGCAGGTGCCAGCTGTGTTGCAACATTTCCCGAACCTAATAATACAATTTTCATTCAGTTGTATTTCTTAAACATTTTAACAGGGCTGCATATTTATGTATGTGCCCTGTTAATCATTTATAAGGTGTTCTGTATGCTAATTACTTAACATCAGCCACCACTTATTAACCAGCCGTAACACAGCTGAAAAATTACTTAGCTTTTTTAAAGCATTTTATTTATGCTTTTTTGGCTTCCTTCTGCCTTCTGAAAATAGAAAATAAGAAGCCAACCACCATTACAATGGTACCAGCCCAATACAGGTTAATATAAGGGAATTCAATCGCTTTGAACACCACCCAGTCTTTTGCCTGTTGTGGTTTTTCAAAAATCTGAAGTTCCACTTTTTTCTCTTCCGGCAATACTTTTGAGAAACGAACTTTTAAATCCAGTTCATCAATCTTCCTTGCAAAATCAAAGGTATTGTTTCCCTTAATTAAGAAAATTGGTTCTGCATTGTATATTTTACCGCTCGAGTTAATTTCTAATGGTAAACCAACAGCAAAATCACCTGCAACCAATGCCAGATCTTTTGCTTTTGGCTGGTTGTTTAAGGCTTTAACCGTTATAATACCACTCGAAGTATGGATGGTATCGCCAGCGGCAACCTTTACAATGCGTGGTTCTTTATAGTTCTCATCATCCGAATGACCTTCATGATCTCCGTGTTCTTCTTTTTTAATTGCAGCACTTGTAATGTGGGTATATACATCATAAGTTAAGTAATGTTTTGTATCTGGCGAAGCAATCAATCCCATTTTCTGGTTGTCCTGTACGTGTGGATTGAGTGTAAAATCTTCTTTCAGCTTACCTGTCTTTTCATCGTATATCTTAAAATTAAGCTGGTAAAAAGTATTCGGTGCAATGGTGGTATCGCTCATATATGTTACCGTATACTTGCCCATTTTCTTAGGCTCGTTTTTGTATAACATGATGTTTTCACCCGGTTTCTCGGTTTTTTCAAAGTCTTTAACCGGAATAAAATTATTGGCATTGATGGAAATCGGCTTATTGGTGGCCGCCGCAATTAATGCACCCAGCAATAAGAGTGCAAAACCAATATGCGCAATGGCAGAACCAACCAGCTTTGCCTTACCTCCAAACGCCTGATATAAAACGCTGGCATTGGCCAGGATGGCAAATAAACAGCTGAACGTAATCAGAATGTACATTGAATTGGTATAGATATTGGCTATATATACCAGTCCGCCGGTTAACACTGCAGCAAAAACAACTGCCGAAACCAGGCTGCTGTAAAATTTACGCGGATCCGTTCTCTTATATTTTAAATATTGGGCAAAGCCAGAAATTAAGGCAATTAACACGGCAAATGGAGCCTGCCATTTATTGTAGTATTTAATGGCATCAATTGGAGGAGCAAAATTTGTTCCGAATGCTTTGTTAAATACCGGTACTGAAGTAGAGAAAATAACCTGAATACAGGCAATTGTTACCACCAATGCACCGATAAACAGCCAGAATTCGCGCGAGTATGTTTCTTCATCCTTATTGGTAATTGGCAATTCTTTCCATCTTACCACAATAAGCACCACCGATAAAGCAGCAAAAACAACATTGTATAAAATCAGGTGGCCAAACATACCCATATCGGTAAAAGAGTGTACAGATGTATCACCCAGAATACCACTTCTGGTTAAGAACGATGCATACAATACCAGCAAAAAGCTAATCAGTACCAGGGCAATGGCTGTAAAATAAGCATGCCCGGTGTTTTTATAGGCAATCATTACGTGTACACCGCCAATCAGGGTTAACCACGGGATAAGAGAGGCATTTTCTACCGGATCCCATGCCCAGAAGCCACCAAAGTTGAGCGCTTCGTAGGCCCAGAAAGACCCCATAATAATACCTGTTCCTAAAACCATTACAGCAAACAATGCCCATGGCATGGCTGGTTTGATCCAGTCTTTATATCTTTTCTGCCATAAACCTGCAATGGCATAAGCAAACGGAACCACCATACTGGCAAAACCTAAGAACAAGGTTGGCGGGTGAATAACCATCCAGTAGTTCTGAAGCAATGGATTTAATCCTTTTCCATCTACAATGAAACGAAGATAGTCTTTATAGTTTTCTGGATTTGCAAACACCACCGGAGCCATCGCTTTTAAATCGCTTGCATCTCTTAACAGGATAAATGGCGAACTTCCGATACGGGTACCGAAAATTTCCACCCCCAGAATCATCGAGGTTAAAAAGGTTTGCGAGAAAGCGACCACCGCCATTACCGGGCTTTCCCAGGTTTTGGCTTTCCAGATTAAGATGGCTCCCAAAAGTGATTGCCAAAAAGCCCAGAGCCAGAAACTTCCTTCCTGACCTTCCCAGAAGGCAGAGATGATGTAATAAACAGGAAGCTGTTTTGAGGAATGGTTATAAACGTAAGAATACTCGTAAAAATGACCTAAAATAAGGTAGAACAGAATGGAACCAATTGCAATGATACTCGCCCAGTTAACCAGGAAAGCTATTCTTCCGATGTTGCGCCAGGATTTATCTTCCAAATTTTTATTGAAACTGGCATAAACATACGCAACAGTTGATAGCAATGACGCACAAAAGGCCAATACAATAAAGAGCTGCCCGAATTTACCAGGCAGCAGGTTCTCACCTACAAATTGAATATCCATTAAAAATTATTTATACTGTTTAACCTCTCCGTCCTGCTTTACTTCAACCAGGTTATCATTATATTTAGAAG
>JASLGV010000344.1 GCA_030149995.1 Pedobacter sp. | reverse complement strand
ATAAAATACCAGATAAAGATCTTATTTATAAAACTTATAAAGATTTATTGCTAATAATAGCTTTATTATATTTTTTTTCGTGCTTTTTTGGAATCGTATTGCATTGGCTGATAAGATCGCTAAAACTTGATATATATTTTCCACTGTTTAGATTTAAAAATTACTGGTATTATTATATTCACGGGGGCAAAATTCTCTATAGCAATCCTGGTAATAAAAAGCCTGCATTTACAGTAGCTGACGTGTTATGCGAGATAGGAGGAGATACTAAATTATATAAGGGTATATTATCTCAATATACCATAAATAAAGATGATAGTAACTTAGAGAATATTTTTCTGACCAATGCCAGTGCTTTAAAGCAGGTTAAAGACGCAAATGGCAATACAATCGAAGTCAAGTCTCGAGAAATACCAGGTGCAGCATTCTGTATACCCTATAAAACGGTTCTTAACATGAATTTAGTTTATGTTTATAGAGATAATTATGGCAAAAGTTACTTAAAGCTTTACGTAGCTTCTTTGAATATTATATTTTTTATCAGCATAACATTGGTAATCGCTTCTCTATGGTTTGATTTAAGTTCGTTTGGCATTAATGGATTTTGGAGGAAAGTTTATTATTTTATTTGGGCATTTGTTGGACTTTCGAGTCTTCGTCAATTAATTTATAAGAAAGATCGTAATAAACATGAATGGTTAGGCCAAGCATTTTTCGTTTTAACATCTATACTTTGGCTGTTATATTACAATGGTACCGTAAATATTTGGGTCGCAATAATATCCTTATTGATAGCAATTTCAGCTTCAATTTTCTTGCCTTCTAAACCTCTATCAAGTATAGATAAATAATTTAACATTAGGCATTCAGGAAAACTATTCCATTTGCCATTATAAAGTTATAATGCAAAACCTTAAATCTATTAGCCTTCAAGCTTTTGATATTCGTTAAACTAATGTGTAGTTTTGTGACAGGAAATTAGAAATTTTTCAATATAAATTGGAAAGTAGCATCAAGCTAAGTTTTAATTTTTTTAACTGATTAGTTTACATACAATTAAATAATTATATCATGTCATCAGTAGAGACAACTTACATTCCTTACAAGGTTAAGGATATTTCACTGGCAGAATGGGGCCGTAAAGAAATCGAATTGGCCGAGGCAGAAATGCCCGGACTTATGAGTTTACGTAAAGAATTCGGACCATCACAACCCTTAAAAGGTGCGCGTATTGCAGGCTGTCTGCATATGACCATCCAAACAGCGGTTTTAATTGAAACTTTAGTGGCGCTGGGTGCAGAAGTTACCTGGTCGTCGTGCAATATTTTTTCTACGCAGGATCATGCCGCCGCTGCCATTGCAGCCGCTGGTATCCAGGTTTATGCATGGAAAGGCTTAAATGAGCAGGAGTTTGACTGGTGCATCGAGCAAACATTACATTTCGGTCCGGACCGTCAGCCTTTAAACATGATTTTAGATGATGGTGGCGATTTAACCAATATGGTGTTTGATCGTTTCCCGGAACTGATTGCGAACATTAAAGGTTTATCTGAAGAAACGACTACCGGGGTTCACCGTTTATACGAAAGAATGAAAAACGGAACCCTGCACTTACCGGCAATCAACGTAAACGACTCTGTAACCAAATCAAAATTTGATAACAAATATGGTTGCCGCGAATCGTTGGTAGATGCGATCCGTCGTGCTACAGATGTAATGCTGGCAGGTAAAGTTGCGGTGGTTTGTGGTTATGGCGATGTAGGTAAAGGTTCTGCAGAATCTTTAAGCTCACAGGGTGTTCGTGTAATCGTAACAGAAATCGACCCGATCTGTGCATTACAGGCAGCCATGGAAGGTTACGAAGTTAAACGTTTGGACACAGCCATTAAAGAAGCTGATATCGTGGTAACAACAACCGGTAACTGCGACATCGTACGTGAAAAACACTTCAGAGCATTAAAAGATAAAGCAATTGTTTGTAACATCGGTCACTTCGATAACGAAATTGATATGGCCTGGTTAAACGCAAACTATGGCAATACTAAAATCGAAATCAAACCACAGGTAGATAAATATACCATCGATGGTAAAGATGTAATTGTATTGGCAGAAGGTCGTTTGGTTAACTTAGGTTGTGCTACAGGTCACCCAAGTTTTGTGATGAGTAATTCTTTCACCAACCAGACACTGGCACAATTAGAGCTCTGGACCAACACAGATCAATACGAAAATAAAGTTTATACGTTGCCTAAGCACTTAGATGAAAAAGTTGCCCGTTTACACCTTGAAAAAATTGGTGTGGAGCTGGAAGTTTTAGACCAGCACCAGGCAGATTATATCGGCGTTTCCGTAGAAGGTCCTTTCAAGGCAGATACGTACAGATATTAATTGAATTTACAGGATTTCCGGTAAACGGATGTCTTTTGTTAAAGGGAATGACAATCGTCATTCCCTTTTTTTGTAAATAACAAGCTTATAAAGCATCTGATAAGCCGCATATTTTACAAACGGCTGAAATTTACTTGTGACTGAAAAAGATTAGATTTGAAAAAATAAAATTGAAATGAGAAACTTAATCATTGCTTTTGTGCTGGGGTTTTCTGCCTTGAATGCATCTGCACAAACAACACCTAAAAAGGCAGACCAACCGGCGGTTATTACCAACCAGGTGGTTGAAATTGCCTGTGGCGAATGTCAGTTTAAAATGAAAGGTAAAGACTGCGAACTTGCCGTAAGAATTAATGGTACACCTTATTTTGTTGATGGAAAAAGCATCGATGATTTTGGTGATGCACACGCCAAACACGGATTTTGCAATGCCATTAGCAAAGCAACCGTGAGTGGCGAGATTGTAAACAATCGCTTTAAAGCAACAGACATCAAGTTACTGCCGGCAAAAAAATAAGATTTTTCAGGACATTGGTCCTTTACTACGCAACGAAGCATCTCTTTAAATGTAAAGAGATGCTTTATATTTTTAAGATCCTGCAACGCTAAATTACGGAGGTGGCAGTTGTCTGGCTGTCTTTTCGTTTTATACAACAAAGATTATTCTGCTGCTGACCTTATTTAAATTCCTTTTCCAGGCCTTCCCTTAAGTCAAAAAGCAACCATTGCTTTTGTGTAACCTCGGCCTGCCTGTTTTTTAAGAGCTGTATAAAATCCTTTACGCCGATTTCTTCATTGCCGTTGCCATGAATCAGTACAATGCTTCCGGCGTTTGGCTGCTGTCCTTTAGCCAGCCAGGCATCGCTCCCTACTGGAATTAATCCG
>JASLGV010000324.1 GCA_030149995.1 Pedobacter sp. | reverse complement strand
GAAGACGAAACTTATGCCTGCGGAACCGGTGTTACCGCAGTTGCCATGGCCATGGCCAAACACAAAAACCAGAGCGGACATATTGAAACTGATATCCGGGTATTGGGTGGAAACCTGAAAGTAACCTTCGATTATGATGGCCAAAAATTCTCAAATGTCTTTCTCTGCGGACCGGCAAAACTGGTTTTTCAGGGCAATATCAGTGCAGGTTAAGACCAATTGGAGTGTCTGATTAAAATACAGCAAACCAGTAATTGTAATACAATTAGTACACTTTTCCTGGCGTTTAACACCTTTTAACAACTGTCTCAATTAATTTACAGACAAAAAAAATAGCCTAAAAAAGTGCCTTTAAACAGTTCAAAGCGCAGAATAATGCGTCAAAAGGCCATTCTTATTTCAAAAATAAATCAATCGATTGATTAAATGACAGAACTGCGACAAGTTGTTTCATTTTCAGGCTCTATTTTTGGAAAGTTTTCAGAATCAAAATTATTCAAACGCCTCGTTTGAATATTCGTTTAGTAAAGCTTAAATTTAAACATACGAATATATAATCCATGAGAAAAGTAACAAATCTCTTTTTTAGCATGAGCATGGGTATGCTTTTGGCATCATGCGGAAACAAAGCACCAAAAAACGCTCCCGGTGCTTCAAATGAACCCCAGCCTTATCCTGTATTTACGGTAAGTGCGCAATCAACCACCCTCGATAACGATTATCCTGCTACCATTCAAGGTATTCAGAACATTGATATCCGTCCCAAGGTTGATGGCTTTATTGAACATATTTATGTTGATGAAGGCGCTGTTGTTAAAAAAGGTCAGTTGCTTTTCACCATCAATGCACCTCAATATGAGCAGCAGGTAAGAACAGCGAATGCTGCGATCAGCAGTGCTGAAGCAGATGTAAATGCGGCACAGTTGCAGGTTAACAAAACCAAACCGCTGGTAGAAAAAGACATCATCAGTAAATATGAACTTGAATCGGCACAACTTACGCTTCAAAGCCGCAGGGCTGCACTTGCACAAGCCAAAGCAGAGCTTGTAAATGCAAAGGTAAACCTGGGTTATACATCTATAACAAGTCCGGTGGATGGTGTAATTGGCAGCATTCCTTTTAAAACCGGAAGTTTGGTAAGCAGCACCAGTTCGCAGCCCCTTACCACCGTTTCCAACACCTCAAAGGTTTATGCTTATTTTTCACTAAATGAAAAACAATTGCTCGATTTTTCAAAAACCTATGCAGGCAACAACCTTGCACAGCAAATGAAAAATATCCCTGCAGTAAGTTTAGTCCTTGCTGATGGAAATATTTATGCTCAAAATGGCAGAGTAGAGTCTGTAAATGGTTTAATTAATACAAGTACAGGTTCTGCAAGTTTAAGAGCAACTTTTCCAAATCCTGTTTTCTTGTTAAAGAGCGGTGCCAGTGCATCGGTTCGTATTCCTCAGCATATTGATAATGCGATTATCATTCCTCAGAAATCAACCATGGATTTGCAGGGAAAAAAATTCGTATACGTACTGGGCGACTCTTCGAAAATTACCAGTACCGAAATTCAGGTAATGGAAAATACCAAGGATAAATTCTATGTAGTTACAAAAGGGATAAAGGCAGGCGACAAATTGGTGCTTGAAGGCTTTCAATCCTTAAAAGACGGCGCAAAAATCAAACCTGAAGAACAGAGTGCTGATTTAGTGTACGCCGATATTAGAAAATAGACTTGCTAACTTACCGGCTTAGTGCCGGATGAAAGAGAACATATGTTTAAGAAATTTATAGAGAAACCGGTTTTATCGACCGTAATTTCCATCATCATCGTTATTTTAGGGGTGTTGGGTTTATTAACCCTTCCTATTTCGCAATACCCTGAAATAGCGCCTCCTACAGTGCAGGTATCGGCTTCTTATCAGGGTGCCAACGCCGATGTAGTAATGAACAGCGTGGTTGTTCCTTTGGAAGAACAGATTAACGGGGTAGAAAACATGACTTACATGACTTCTACGGCCAACAACGATGGTTCTGCCACCATTACCGTAAACTTTAAACTGGGTACCGATCCAGATCTTGCAGCCGTTAACGTTCAGAACCGGGTAGCAAGGGCAACCAACCTTTTACCTGCAGAGGTAACCAAGGCGGGTGTAATTACTGCAAAAAAACAGGCCAGTAACGTGCTTATTTTTGCTGTATACAGCGACGATCCTTCATACGACCAGATCTTTTTACAGAACTATGCCAACATCAACATCATTCCACAAATTAAACGTATTAATGGTGTGGGTGATGCCGGTGCTTTCGGTACCTTAGATTATACCATGCGTATCTGGCTTAAACCAGATGTAATGGCTACCTATGGACTGGTTCCAAACGATGTAAATACAGCTCTTGCCGAGCAGAACATCGAGGCCGCTCCCGGACAATTTGGCGAGCAAGGAAATCAGGCGTTCCAGTATACCTTGAAATATTCAGGCAGGTTAAAAAATGAAACCGAATTCAGCAACATCATCATCAGAAGTACAGCAGACGGACAGATACTTCGTTTAAAAGATATTGCCAGAATTGAACTGGGATCTCAAAGTTACGCCAGCAGCGTTAAATTTAATGGTAAACCGGCATTGGGTGTTTCCATTAACCAAACGGCGGGTTCAAATGCAAACGAGGTAATTCAGAATTCAATTAAAACCCTCGATGAAGCCTCAAAATCATTCCCTAAAGGCGTACATTATACAACGTTAATTAACGTAAACGACTTTTTAGATGCTTCTATTGAAAAGGTAATTCATACC
>JASLGV010000240.1 GCA_030149995.1 Pedobacter sp. | reverse complement strand
TGGATTCATCAGGAATATTCGGCGAAATGTAGTGTACAGGAAAGCTGCTTGGATACATTTTAACTAATAATATTTATAATTTAGCGTCATTAACTTAAACTACATCCAAGAAGAAAAAACGATAAAATCATGAAGAAAGATATTAGCGAGATGCGTACCGAAGACCTTTTAAAAGATAAACAGCGCTTATCCGTAATGAGCGGAACGCTGGTTGTTATGCTGTTTGCCTTACTGGTGCTTAGCATATATGTGTCTGTTAAAAAAGGATTTAGTGCCCTGGTGGCCATTCCATTTGCGCTCTCTTCAATTGTTATTATGAATTATAAACAAATTAACGCCATTAAAAAAGAGTTGGAAAGCCGTAACGGTTAAATTTTAGCATCTAAAACAGGACAAATGACTGACATGCATTCTTCCTATTTAATTTACCTCGGATTATATTTTCTTTTAATGTACATCACCCGATTTTCAGAAAAAAGAATAGAACTGTATAACGGTTACCTATTCTATATGGAGTTAAACATTCTAAAATGGGCGGGAGGTCATTTTTAAATGAAAAAAGATGAAAAAATAATTAAATCAGAATCAATTACTTATGCGTTTTGGGGCTGTTTACACTGTGTTTTTTTTATTTTATATTTTATTGTTTTTCAAATAAAAATCATACATTTGCAGTCCTTTACAAAAGGGAATGATTCCGTAGCTCAGCTGGTAGAGCATTACACTTTTAATGTAGTGGTCCTGGGTTCGAATCCCAGCGGGATCACAGAAGATAGTATCAAAACTACGTAAAAGCTTGCAAATCAAATGATTCCAAGCTTTTTTGTTTTACGGAAAACCCCAAAATATTCAAAAAATCACATAAAAAAGGTGAGTGATTCGGTGAGTAATTTGAAGGTTTGTGTTACTCACCGAATAAAGTATAACTATCTGTTATACAGAAAGTTTCATCATGAAACGACTTGACGCGTTTAGACTGCAAGGCTAACTTTGTTAACCTTAAATCAGTTGATTATGAAAACTAATTTCAGCCTGCTCTTCTACATGAAGAAACAAAAAAACTACCAAAATGGTGATGCCCCTATCTATTTAAGGATTACTGTAGCAGGAAAACGTGCCGAAATCACTACAGGCAGGGAATGCAATCCTGAACGCTGGAACTCCAAAACTGGACGATTAACCGGAACTAAAGACGAGGTAAAGAGTTTTAACGGTTATCTGGACAATTTACAGGCAATGGTTTACCAGGCACATCAAACCTTGACCGAAGAAAGAAACGTAATTAGCGCTGAAAGTATTAAGAACCAGTTTTTAGGTAAGGAAGAAAAGGTGCATACCCTTTTAGAAGCTGTCAGGGATCATAATAAAAAAATGAAAGCCCTGATCGGTAAAGAGTATTCGGATGGAACACTGAAAAGATTTGAAGTACTGGAAAGGCATTTAACTGCTTTCATACAGGAAAAATATAAAGCTACTGATTTCAATATCAGAAGTATAGATCATGCTTTTATCAGTGATTTTGAGTTTTATTTGAGATCGGTAAACAGTTGCGCCAATAATACGGCCGTACGCTATCTTAAAAATCTGGGCAAGATCATTAAAATTACCATGCGCTTGAAATGGATTGATAAAGACCCCATGTTTGGCTATAAACTGAAATCCAAACCTGTAGAGCGCCCATTTCTTACAGAAGATGAACTCTTATGCATTTCAGAAAAACAGTTTGGTACAGATCGTCTATCGCAGGTCAGGGATGCTTTTGTTTTTTGCTGTTTTACCGGACTAGCCTATTCAGATATACAGAAATTAAAGCTTTCTGATATTGGAAAAGGTGTAGACGGGAAACAGTGGATATTCACCAACAGGAAGAAAACAGGCACACGTTCTGCCATTCCGTTGTTATCTACAGCTTTGGATATTTTAGACCGATACGCTCATCATCCCTATTGCCTTAAAAATGACAAGGCAATACCTGTAGGCAGTAATCAGAAAATGAATGAGTACCTCAAAGAAATTGCTACAATTTGTGGAATCAATAAACCATTAAGTTCACATATTGCCCGCCATACTTTTGCGACTACGGTAACTCTGCTGAATGGCGTGCCGATTGAAAGTGTATCCAAAATGCTTGGACATACCAATATCAGAACTACACAAATTTACGCTAAGGTTCTGGATACTAAGGTCAGTGCAGATATGGCCATGTTAAGGGAGAAATTCCGGCAGGCTATATAAAAAATTGAATGTAAGCCTGAAATATCCTCTGATGTTTCAGGCTTTTCTAAGTCAAGGGACAGGCGGAAACGGTCGTATCAGCACAAGCCAAACCTAACGTGCAGGAAACCGGGGCAAACCTTTCCGTAAAGGCTAATAGCGAGAACAGCGGGCGGGATATGTAGCGTTGGGGTTTCGCAGGCCGCAATGTGCGGGGGGAAATAAAAAAGACAACCCTTTAAATGAGAAAAAGCACTACACAGCAGTGGTTTTTAACTTGAATCAAACATTCGCTTTTAGGTTTAAGTCTTATCTTCTTCTTGTTTAATATGCAGGTAACTGGCATTTAGAAAGTCAATGAGTTGGGTGTAAAAAAAGAGCATATCGACGTTATCCTGTCCCTCTGCGTAATCACTTGCACCGTTTACCCATCCTTTGTAAAGTTGCCATGCTTTTTCCCGGATATCATGTAGTGCATGGTTATCAAAAAAATCACTCATTACCCGGAATGGATTTTCAAGTTCGCACTCCGATAAATTGGTAGGCTGATATTCCAGCTTTTGAATCGCATTTTCCATAATTAATGATTTAAAGTTCATATTGATCGTCAATTTATGTCTGTTGATTTAAGGGTGTCATTAAATTCATAAACTCTTGCCAAATGCTCTTTAAATCCTTTGAAATACACCTCATAATGGCATTTAAGCACCAGCATTTTGAATTTGTACTTTTTAAAAAAGGTCAGAACAACATAATCTGTAATGGTTTCAAGCAAATAGAAGTTCTTTCTTTGTGTATCTGTGGCAACAACAAAAATGGGTGTGTCTGGCAATGGTTTAAATTTCCTTGTACCTAGTTTTATTCGCAAAGCCAGTTCATAATACTCACCTCTATCTAACCATATAAAACAGAGTTTAGGGATTTTAGCAGAAAATGTACATACCTGCATTTCGTTTTTTGCTGGCTTGTCTATTACATTGCTCATGCCGTAGGTATGATAATGATGGGTAAATAACTGTGAACTTAAATACGGAATAGCTTGTTGCCATAACTGGAACAGTTTGTCCCTTCTGTTGATGTTGCTCCGATAGATTCGCTCTTTTTCTTGTTGGGTGCTATTGTACTTCGGAGAGTTGATGGGTGCAAGCATCATCATTTTAAAGCAGAGTTCATTTAATTTTTGTTGATGGGTGGTATAATTCAATGGTGGTAAGTCAGCCTGTTCCCTTATAAAATACACATAGCTTTTAACGGCATTTTTCTTTTTGTTTACGATTGCAGAATAAGGGATTAAGAAAGGGAAATGATTAGTCCGCCATGCGCCCATCAGGGTGTCTGCAAAGCAATAGCCAATGGTATGTCCGGTTTCGGTTAATATGGATTCTTTAGAAAGTTTCAGTTTTAAACGGGTTTTAGTCGTTGTTTCACGTAAAGGATAGATCAATTTCTGTCCCGGCTTATAGAAAGATGAGTATTTAGGTTTTGGTATGAGGTCTAAGCCTTTCCTGTCATGAATGATATTCAGGAATTTGCTTTTTCCTGTTTTGGGATTAAAAAAGCCCGGCCAGTAGTATTTGTTAAAATCATAATATTCATCTACATAAATCAACTGGTTTAATGCCAGATAAGCGTAACGACCTAAATGGGTTTCATGCGTGTCTACGCTACAACTAACCAGCAAGCAGGTTGGCGTAACTTTGATATAAACCCTTTCTTCAACGTCATCTTTGAGCCAGATAGCTATAATTAGTGTTTCATGATGATAGCCTATTTTTTTGATCTCTACCTTTTCATAAGGCCGTTGAATTCTTCTGTGGGTAGTATATTCATTCAGCGTAGAAAGGCTCAATCTTACTGTTCCTTTGTCGAATGGCAACCTGAAAAAGGATAAACCTTCCGGGATTTGTTTAATGGTTTTATACATGGCTCACCTCGCTTTCTGCGGTAGTTTGCGTATATGCTTCCGCTTGCAGGGCAAGCTCTTTTATTTTGTCTTCACACATGATTTGTGTGAGTGTTACAAAGGTTGAAACACGGATAAATAATTGTTCTGCATCGGCTTGTTTTACAGTGAAACCATCTTTATACCGGGCGGCAGTATATCTTTTGACCATAGTTTTAAAGAGCTTTTCATCTTCGGGCTTACCTGTCAGAAATAAAGCCGATGGTGCTGTAGAAAAACTATTGCATAAATCAAGCTGTCTGTAGATGTTGTGTACATCACTCCGGTAAGCCAGATAAACCCTGATTAGCGCAATACAGCATTGTTCTGTGACCTGATGCGCCATGAATGCACTGAGGTTATATTGTTGGTTAGCCAGACATTCTTTTACACTGGACATAAATCCTGTTGCCAGTGATAGACGATGATCGTAATGTTTTTGTGCTTTTACGGCTGATTGGCTCGGATCGAAATGATTTAAGAAATCAAAATCTGCGAACCTTTCGTTACTATAGATCAATTTTGCATTTGTACATAAGGTAACAAAGAAACGGCTGTTGGCTTTGGTAGCCTCTTCAATTTTCGCTATGCCATGACAGAGAATGGTAATTGTGCCTTGTTTATAATGAACATTAGCGTGTTCCTGAACCTGATGTTCAATTCTGG
>JASLGV010000082.1 GCA_030149995.1 Pedobacter sp. | reverse complement strand
ATCATAGAGCCTAAAAGGTTGTCCCTGCCTTTTAATAAGGCCTTTACTATCCTTAAATCTTCTTACTTTTTCCTGGGTAATTTTTCCGTTTTTAAATTCCAGAGGTAGCCCCCCGATTTCATCCGGAACAATGCAAAACTCGCTTAGACTATTTCCAAGGCGAGCCACTCCAATAGATGGATGGATTTTGATACTCATGAGCGTTAATTAAATTGATTTCCTACTCGTTAGGCTTTTCGGAATTTCGCCGCGTTTTTTAAAATGGTTTCTGGCTCCATTTACTATGATTAACTTGCAAACAAACGAATATAAGTTAATTACCGATAAATCAATAAGCCTGTACGTTAAGTTTTGGTTATTGAACAAACTGAATAAGCAAAACAGGTTAAATGATGTACAAAACCCTAAAAAATAACTATTTCGGTAATTTAAAAAGCAAAGAAATCAACACCAGCCAGACCAGATGTCAAAAGACCACCCTCTGCCCCGCTCAAAAAATAAAATTATCAGCAGCCAATTGGAAGACAACCTGCAAAATCGTTAATTTGCAACATGAAGCAGATCCCTGTACATTTACTCCAGGACCGCACAGACCTCGGACTGCAAATCAAATATTTCAAAACAGGCGATGTGGTAAGCGATGAAGTGGCCAAGCTCGGTGCCCACCGCGACGATCATTACATGTTTTTTGTGGTAGAACAAGGTGATTGCGGGGTTATGATCGATTTTGAAGAGGTACAGTTAGCCGGCGGCATGCTTTTTTACATCATGCCCGCACAAGTACACAGCCGCATCGACAATAAAATGGCCGATGGCTGGTACATCGCTGCCGATACCAGTTTAATACCACCCGAATGCCGGAACGTATTCGAAAGCAGCTTATTGCTGCAGCAACCCCGCAACCTTGATAAGGTGCAGCAACAACAGTTCAGCAACCTCCTGCAACTCCTGCTCGAAAAATTTAACGAGAACAGCGAAGGCCCGTTTTACAAAACAATTATCCATACACTTCTTAAATCCTTTCTCGTTATGGCGGCCTGTGCTTATAACGGTCATGCCGTTAACAATCTAAAATTAAGCAGACCCGTACAGCTCAGCAACCAGTTTAAAAACCTGCTCGTAACCGAATTGCGCACCATCAAAAGCCCGGCTGCCTACGCAAGCCGCCTCCACGTATCAGAGTCTTATTTAAACGAAGCAATTAAAAAAACCACCGGCTTTTCGGTACTGTACTGGATCCAGCAGGAAGTTATGATGGAAGCTAAACGCCTCCTGTATTACAGCGAGCTCAATGTAAAGGAAATTGCCCATTCCCTGGGTTATACCGATCACTCCTATTTCTCTCGCTTATTCCGCAAGGTAACCGGTACCTCTGCCCTCGCCTTCCGACAGAAATACCGCAAATAATCCTATCATTCAGCTAAAGCCTCTATTTTTTCACCCCTTAAAAGCTGGTTTCTTTGTAACTATAAAAATATGCTACATGGAAACATCTATCTTACAGCAAATCAGAAAAAAAACCGGAAAGTTCTTCGAACAGCAATTATTAAAAACCGGACGAGTGCTTGATGTTCGTTTCTGGGAATCTGAAACCATCATCGAAATAGACCTGCATCTGCCATTGGTAGATATGCGCCTGTGGAACCAGGTGCCCTATATCAAAATGCGTGTAGGCAATTTATCCTTCCGAGATTATACACCCTTTGGCTGGGATGCCGAAACCGCCACCTGCTCCCTGTTAATCGATGTTACCCACAGCGGACAGGGCAGCAACTGGGCAAAGCAATTGCAAAAGGGCGATCAGATTCAATACCTTAAAATAGAAAGCTCGCAACAGGCACCACACCCAACTAACCTCGTGGTAGGCCTGGGCGATGCCAGCAGCATGGCACATTTGCTCGCCCTCAGACAGCTTACCCTACCCAACACCCGTTTTGATGGAGCCATCCTGTTAAACAGTTCACAAACCGGCGAGCTGTTCAGCGATTACTTTTCCTCACACATTAATACCCTTACAAGCCGCGATGAATTAAGCAGCTGGCTGCAGGCACAAGGTTATTGTACCGCGCACACCTGGTTCTACCTAACCGGCAACCATCGCCTGGTTATGGAACTCCGCCGCCTGCTAAAAAGACTTGGCCATGCAAACATCCGGGTAAAAGGTTTCTGGCACTAAAAAAAATCAAACAGCCTGCGCAACCGCTTCTTTACGTTTATACTGTTTAATACCCGCGCAGGTTTGTTTGATTCATAAAATAACCTATCTTAGCAACATACTTGCACGGGGTGCTTTTTTAACCATGGTTAAAAGGCTGAGATGATACCCGATAAACCTGATACGGATAATACCGGCGTAGGGATGCATGGGCTTCATTATACATGGCTTTTCGCCGTTTATTCATTATAGCCTTGTTTCTGTACCCCCTTTATGCGTACAGAAACAAGGCATTTTAATTTAATATTCTGAATAAATGGAACTTCAAAAAAGCAACTTTGGTCTCCTTACCAATGGCCTTACCAACTGGCAAGGCAGAAAAGAATGGTTTTTTAACCGTGAACACACCGATACCTACGAGCAATGGTACGAAGGCCGTTACAAACGCGCAGAAGTATGGCAAAAGAAAGTAATGGCACAATTGTTTGCCAAAGACAGCAGAATTAAAGAACTGCTCGAATTTGGATGCGGAACCACCCGTTTTACCAGGTGGTGGCACGAAATCGGTATTGAAGCCACAGGGGGCGATCTGTCGCCCTTTATGCTCGGGCAGGCTGTACACTTATTTAAAGGCGATCTGGTTAATGCCGATTCACATTTTATGCCCTTTAAAGACCATACCTTCGATGCCCTGGCCTTCATCACCACTTTCGAATATTACAAAAATCCCGTACAGGTTATCCGGGAAGCCGCGCGCGTAGCCAGGCATGGCATTGCCTTCGGTATGATGAACCGCAATTCGCCCAAAGTGCTGCGCAGACGCGTACAGCAGCTGTTCGGCAAAAATCCCTTCTATGTAACCGCTACCTTTTATACACCCGCCCTGCTCATCCAAAAAATAGACGAAGCCCTTCAAGGCCGTAAATACAGCCTCGAATGGACCTGCACCGGCCTTCCAAAATGGTTCCCCGTACAACAATGGTCTGTACCCGTAGGCGATTTCTTTGGCCTCTATGTAAAACTGTTAGATTAAAAGAGATGGCACTGTCAGGAAAAATATCAAACCAGGGCTTTGAGCAGTTTATACGCCCCCATTGCGGACACTCAAGAAAAGAGGTTTTGAGCGGACCCGCATTTGGACTCGATGTATCACTCATTGAGCTGCCAGGCAACCAGGGCCTCGCCCTAACCAGCGATCCCCTTTCACTGATTCCTTCGCTGGGTTTACAGGAATCTGCCTGGCTTTCCGTTCAGCTCATGGCCAACGACATGGCCACCACTGGTTTTGCACCCATGTATGCCCAGATGGTTTTAAACCTGCCCCCAACCCTAACCGAAGCAGATTTCGAGACCTACTGGAACCACATCCACCAATATTGCCAAAACATCGGCATTGCCATTACCGGCGGACATACCGGAAGCATCCAAGGTCAAAACTCCACCATTGCCGGTGGCGGTACCATGCTGCTCACCGCACCGCTCCCGCAAATCCTCTTAAGCAGCAAAGCCGAAGCCGGTAACGTAATCCTGGTAACCAAAGAATGTGGCCTCTCTTCGGCAGCCATCCTGGCCATGAGTTTCCCGCAAACTGTACAGAATAAACTCGGAACAGAAGTCTACCAGCAGGGCTGCGCCCTTTTTTATCAGACCTCCTCTTTACAAGATGGCCTTACTGCAGCCGGCACAACCCACCGCCATACCGAAGTAACTGCCATGCACGATGTAACCGAAGGCGGCGTGCTGGGTGCCATTTACGAAATGGCCATCGCCTCCGGCAACGGCGTAGAAGTCTATAATGAAAGCCTGCCAATGGGGTATGCACAGCAAGAAATCTGCAGCCTTTTCCATATAGACAGCCGCTATTGCATCGGTGCCGGCAGCATGGTTATGGCTGTTCAACAAGAAAACGCCCCCCAGGTTATGCAACGATTAGAACAACAAGGCATTCGCAGCAGCATAGCAGGTGTCTTTACCCCGCCAGGAAGTGGTTATAAACTGATCGAAAACGGTATTGAAAAAGAACTGCCATACTTTGCCAAAGATGCCTATTGGGGTGCCTTTTTCAATGCCCTTAAAAACGGATGGAAATAATGAATAAGAACTTAAAGATAACAGGCGGCATCTATCTCGTGCTCAATCCCGCAGCGGACCTGGAATTGCTCTGTAATAAACTTGAAGCCGCCCTTACCGCCGGAATACAAGCGGTACAAATCTGGAACAACTGGCCGCCAGAAACAGATAAACTGGCCTATATAGAAAAACTGGGGCAGCGGTGCCAAACGCATCATGTACCGCTGCTTATTAATGAAAACTGGCTATTGCTTAAGCAAAGTCCGTATTTACAAGGTGTACATTTTGATGAAATACCGGCAGATTTTGAGCACATCAAACAAACCTTAGGACAAGCATTTATAGCCGGCATTACCTGTACAGACGAGCTTGGCAACCTACACTGGGCAATGGCAAACCAATTAGATTACATATCCTTTTGTGCCATGTACCCTTCACCCTCCGCAGGCAGTTGCAGCCGCGTTATGCCCGCTACCGTACAACAGGCACGCAGGCTTACCCAAATGCCGCTGTTTGTTTCAGGCGGTATTACCCCACAAAACATCCTTACACTTAAACAAAATACCCCTTTTGATGGTGTGGCTGTTATCTCCGGAATTTTAAGCGCCGAAAACCCACAACAAAAAGTATTGGAATATAAACATGCCCTGGGCATTTAAACCGAAAAACCATGAGATTAAAAACAATAGAAAAACTATGCTGCCCGTTTGATAAGCAAGACCTCGACCTGCAAGTACTGGCCAAAGACATAGAGAACAACATAATAGAAGGCATACTAAGCTGCCAGAGCTGTCAGCGTAAATACCCGATTGTACATGGCGTACCCATTATGTCGCCAGATGATTACCGCCAAACCAGGCTCGAGCAACCCGTGGTAGAGCGCTGGAAACTTGAATACGGACTGACAGATCTCAAATTGTTGCCAGAATAAAACATTTTAATAACGGTTAGTGCCTTGTTTATACATGTTTTTAACAGCTTTTTTACCGAAAATGACCGGTTTTAGCAAGGCCTGCAAATTAAATTTAAAATTAAACAGACTAATAATCAGGTCAAAGCTCTCTGCAGGCAGATTTACGTTTGCAAAACCAATTCATATTTGTACTTTCGCGGTGGAGAGTTGGCAGAGTGGTCGATTGCGGCAGTCTTGAAAACTGTTGACTGTTACAGGTCCGGGGGTTCGAATCCCTCACTCTCCGCCAAGCATAACAAAACCCGACTAAAAGTCGGGTTTTGTTGTTTTCTGACGTTGCAAAGCATAGCTTTAGCATAAGTATGAAAACAACAAAAAGAGCGTGCGCAGCAAAGCGGTTTGTTATGTTTGAAGCCACCCCTTTCAGGGATCACCGAGCAAAGCGAGGTAATCCTCTCACGTTGCAAAGCATAGCTTTAGCATAAGTATGAAAACAACAAAAAAAGCGTGCGCAGCAAAGCGGTTTGTTCTGCTTGAAGCCACCCCTTTTAGGGATCACCGGGCAAAGCGAGGTAATCCCCCCAGTTGCAAAGCGCAGCTTTAGCATTGGTCAGCTTTTCCTGGTTGCACTCTAAAGCCTGCTTACTTTGGGTAGTACCAATATATGGGCTAAATAAAGTGGTGCAAGTACCGGTTTGTGGTTGTTGCACCGCTGTTACTATTTAATAGGTACACTAAATTCCACAACATCCGGTGGCAGGCATTCGTGGTCGTTACAGGTCATATATTCCAATGTGCCTTTTACAATTGTATTTCCGGTTTTTAGTTTTATTTTTTGCTGAAAGATAACCTCATGCTCAAAATAACTAACATTCATATTGAATACCTTTTCATATTTGGTAATAGGTTTAGGCTCGGTTGTTTTGCCAACTATACTATACAACGTTGAGGGCGGAAAAGTAAATATTGTTTTTGCTGGCCCACCATCTTTTATTGTTTGGGAATATAAATGCCATCCCTGGTCTATCTTAGCTTTTATAAATACGACTGCTTCATCTTTGCTAATCTTTTTTGCAGCATAACTCCAGTGTACCGGAGTTATTATTTGCGCCCGGCTTTGAAGGAACGCCGCCATTATTAAAATAATTGTGAATGTTTTTTTCATTTTACATTTTTTGTGTTTAAATACTACTATTGGAATTAGCCATAATTCTTTACCCCCGTTTAACCAATAAGGTAAGGAGCTTACCCTTTTCTCTATATGTCTGAAACTTTACCACGTCAATTCTTTGACGTGGTAAAGTTGCCGCAATTATCATGTGCTATTGGCCTGCTTTTTTAAAGATTTGTTTCATTTTTTGCTCTAAGTCATAGCCTCTGAGATTACGGGCAATTATCTTTCCTGAAGGATCTATCAGAAAGTTGTCCGGTATTGCATGTACGCCATAGTTAACTGCAACATCACTGTCGAATCCTTTTAGGTCGGAAACCTGTGTCCAGGTTAAACCGTCCTGTTTAATGGCAGCCACCCATTGCGCTTTAGACGTAGCAAGATCAAGGGAAACACTGAGTACATCAAATCCGGAATCTTTATATAAATTATAAACACCTTTTACCGTTGGGCTTTCCGCACGGCATGGCGCACACCAGCTTGCCCAAAAATCCAACAGTACATATTTCCCACGATAGGAGGACAAAGAAACTGGATGTCCATCGGGAGTATTCAATGTAAATTCAGGTGCAGTTTTACCCATAGATGAGGTCTGCATAGCCGTTATTTGCTTGCCCAGGTCAGTTACCTCACTGTATTGCTTAAGGTTATTACTTAAATTTTGATAAAGTTTTTGGGATAGCTCCGGTCCGAAAGCTCTTACTTTCTGCTGTAAGTTCATAAAACTAAACCATGAATCCGGATGCTGTAATATGTAAGCTGACAGAACAGTGTCGGCATTTTTCTTCCCGACAACAATTTCCCGACTTATAAAATCGTAATCTTGATGTAGTTTAGACCCCGTTACTTTGATATGTTTAAAATCGAGTTCATGTTCTACCTCAATATTACCCGCTTCCAGTATCAACAAAGAACTTCCCGTTTCGAGTATACTTTTCGTCTCTCTTAATTGTTGAGCCAAAGGCCGGTCGCGCCAGCTAATATAAACAGCCGATCCAGGTCTTTCCAGGGTTCCCGTAAAGTGATAACGGTTATTGACTAAAGCTACGCTATCCGGTTTTACGTTTTTGCCTATTAAATAGATCATACCATGTAGCACGCTATCCGTTTTAATTTTACCTTCAATCGTAAATTTATTGCTCTGCGCATATAATACAGCTGGAAGTAATACACTTAGCAGTATCGCTATAATACATTCTTTTTTCATAATCCCTGCAGCTTTTTTATTTTAAGATCTTTGATAATTCCTCTTCCAGCATAGGGCCTCTTAAATCCATGGCGATGATTATTCCTGAAGGATCTATTAAGAAATTTCTTGGAATAGATGTTATACCGTATTTAGATACAACCTCATCTTTAAATCCCATCAAATTAGAGACCTGTTTCCACTCCACATTATCCTCTTTCATCGCTTTTATCCAGGCCTCTCTATTTCCATCTAATGAAACGCCGAGCACTTCAAAGCCTTTAGTTTTAAATTTCTGATAAGCCTTGGCAACGAAAGGATTTTCCTCCCGGCAAGGATGGCACCAACTTGCCCAAAAATCTATAAATACATATTTCCCTCTGAAAGAAGATAGGCTTACCGGCTTACCGTTTAGATCTTTTTGTGTAAAATCTATGGAAGGTTTACCTATTGCTATCGTGCGACCGGCAATAATCAGTTCGTTTAATGCACGTACCTGCCTGTATTTTTTAAGTTCAGAACCCAGGCTGGCATAAAGTTGACCAGCGGTATCCAAACTGGTTTTTTTGCTTTTAACAATAGGTGCTAAGAAAACATAGCTCAGCCATGAATCGGGATGCGTTTTAATGTAATCGGCTTCAATATCAAATTCTGTCCGCTTTCTTTCCCGTACCTGTTGCTGAACCATACTGGCATCATTCTCCACCGGTGAGCCACTGATTTTTGCTTTTTCAAACCTGCCTTCATGTACCAGGTTTACTTGACCAGGTACCGTGTAAAACTTCAGGAAACCTTTAAAAGGATTTTTCCGTGCCTTTACCCCATTAACCGTTTTGTACCAAAACAAGTTCGCAACGATAGCTCCATCATGCATCTTACCCTCCAGATGATAAGTATTATGATCAATAACAGAACTGTCCTGCATAACAATATCATCATCCAGGTATTGCAGATAAATCTTTCCGGTTGTCAATGTATCTGCTATGATCTTTCCGTCAATTATAAACTTCTTAGGTTGCTGCGCTAAAGCCGACAAGTGTATGATTGCTACAAAAGCGGCGATTATTATTTTTTTCATCTTATGATTTTTTAATACGTTATAAATTTTCACTCGTAAGGTTGCATCAGACCACATGAACATTTTGCGTTCAAATCCTCTGCACCCATTTGTTTTAAGAAATACTGATAATAGCCGATCCTGTCGTTCATGCTTAAATTATCATCACCTTTGTTGCATTCTACCTCTCCGTTAATCACGTTAATGGTCATTCCAAAGCCAGGTAATCTGCCTTTGGCTCTATCAGCAACAGTAGGTTTCCAGTCTCCGGTCATCACTGCATGGGCAGATGGCTTGGGCAACTGCGGTGTCATCCAGAAATAAATAGCTGTTTCAAACGCTATTATTGAATTTTTGATAACCAGGTCAGGATCATTTAGCAATATTTTTTTGTCGCCCAGTATACAGGCCGAAGCATATCCATAATTACTATTATAGCTGAGTTGAATAGGCCCGCGCCCATAATACTTCTTGCCCTTTGCCGGCGCGTAAGTATCACTTTTAGCCACATAATTTAAGCTGCTGTCAATTTCATGCAAGTACATCAGTCCATCATTATATCGGCCGTTTTCACCACCACGGGTTTCATGCGCAATCTGGGCAAGAAAAGCAGCTAACTCCTTTTTATTCGTCTTAAGATCCTTTTCAGCACAGAAATCGGCATACATAATGGTATAGGTACTGTACAACAGTTTCCTGGATGCCGCTGTATCCCAATCTCTATCCTTTGAGATTACTTTCGACTGGCCTGTTTTCCGGTTAATGCGGGTTAACTTGTATACGTATGCCCCACGCCTTTCTACCTTCACCTCAATTGCTTTCATTTCTTCAATAGCCGACATAAAAGCATTATAGCTGTAGAAAGGATTGCGTAGCGGAAAAAAATCATTAAAATTCTGCGCTGTGAAATAAGAGGAAACGGGTTGCCTGCCAACCGGCTTAATAAAGCCTTTAGCTAAAGCTCCGTTTTTAAACCCAAGAAATAAGAACCACATTAAAATTAATACTACCCTATTGCCTTTCATCCAAAATTATCTAACACTGTTATCGAATATTTCGGCCAATTTTTTCTGCAATGCTTCACCCCTTAAATTCTTTGCGATAATTTTCCCTTTCGGATCTATCAGGAAATTTGCAGGTATGCCATTTACATTATAGAGCAAAGCTGGTAGACTGCTCCACAGTTTCAGGTCACTTACCTGTACCCAGTTTAAATGCTGGCTCACGATCATTTCCTTCCATTTTGCCTTAGCATCAGGACGATCCAATGAAACCCCCATTACGATGAAGTTTTTTCCTTTGTACTTTTCGTACGCACGGGCCACATTGGGCATTTCTTGTAAACAAGGACCACACCAGGTTGCCCAAAAGTCAAGCAATACGTACTTACCCCTAAAATCTGAAAGCTTAACCATTTTATCCTGATTATCAGGTAGCGTAAAATCAAGTGCGGTATCGCCAATTTTACTGGAAGCCATACCACGAATTTTTAATGCCATTTCCAAGCCTTGCGGGCTCTTTCTCAACTCAGGCGAGAGTTGTTTAAACATCGCGTCTACATTTAGCACGTCGTCCGGCGCCTTAACCGCGTAAATACCTAACTGATATAGACATAACCGCGAGCCAGGATGTTCCTTAATCAATTGACGAAGGATAATCTGCTTTTGAGGATTAATCTCTTTACTAAACTGACTATACTCGCGGGCGTTATTCGGATGTGCCGCACTAATACTGTCAACCACAACATTAATCAGGTTATAATACTCATTAAAATCATTATTTAAAGGTGTGCCCGAAAGCTGCGGATAACGTTTATTTGTAGTGCAGGAAATATTGATATGACCAGGTTCAAGGTAAAAAACAGCGCTTTGGGTGGCACCTCTAACTGTATAAATCAATTGTGCTATTTCAGGTTCTGATACCGTTCCCTTGAATACAAACTTGCCATCGTTGTCTACCAATGAAGAATCGGTATCAATACGTTGCACAGAGTTCAGCTTGTGCCAAAGTAATTTTACAAAACCATTATCTGGATGCAGTTCCGTTTTTCCCTGCACAGTGAAGGCATTCTTTTGCGCTTTTAATAGAAGTGGCACAAATAGCGCCAGTAGAATCAGTGTTTTTTTCATTTGTACATTTAATAATTATGGATATTAGTTTAGTTAATTGTTACATTGGAGATCAGCATATCGCCAACAACGGCTACAGCCTGGCTCAGATAAATATCCTGCCTTAGGCCAGACAGCCATTTCTGGTAGTAAGCATCACCCTCATGTATGTTGTTCGGAAAAGGGGTAATATGTAATCTTCCCTCTTTAGATAAAGATTGAGCAGCAATTACCTGCCTTGTATAATCAAGCTGAGTAGCTGTCATAGCTTCAAAATCTGACAATTTCAAACTAATCATGCTATTCTGTTGTGCTGCCAGCCAGTTATTATACCGTTTGATTGTTGCAAATGAAGAGTCAGTCGCCAGTCTTAATCCGGCTGATGTTTTAACTCTGCCCAGATCATAGTTGTTTTCCAGTTTCCGAACCCTGTAAGGAGCGATACTATCCCATTTCAGTGCCCATGCATTGTCCTGCTCCCGTACCTTTGCCGCCGCATAAGTATCAGGCAGATATATATCTGGCTGTATTCCTTTCAGCTGTGTGGATGCACCGTTTACCCGAAAGAATTGTTCAAAAGTAAGCTTAAGCATACCTTGACCTTCGCCTAATGGAAATTGCCTTTGTACAGTACCTTTACCATAGGTTTCAGAACCAATCACAATTCCTCTATGGTGGTCCTGTAAAGCGGCAGTGAATAATTCGGCCGCCGAGGCCGTTTTTTCATTGACTAAAATCGTAACCGGTCCCTCATAAACATTGTTTTCTGTTTCGCTTTTAAGCATTACGGCGTTAAGCGCTCTTTCTTTAACCTGTACCACTACGTCGTTTTTTATCAGCAGTCCCAAAATGCGCAGCACCTCCTGCAAAGAACCGCCAGCATTGTTACGTAAATCAAATACAACAGCATTTACATGAGCCTGCTCCAGGTTGTTTAGTGCTACTTTTACATCTTTTGAGCAATGTGGCCCCATACTGTCATTATCCGCATAAAAAATCGGGAAAGAAATAAGCCCTATACGAAGCTTGTCTTGCTCAATAATGGCAGTTTTTAAAAGCGGCTGGGAAATACTTTCAGTACGGATCAGCGTTAAGTTGCGGATGGTGTCCTTATTACTTTTTATACGTAACCGGATGGTCGATCCTTTATTTCCGATCAACATTCTGGCAATATCCGAAAGCGGCTGCCCGGCTGTGCTTTTCATTTCAGCATCCTTATCCTGACCTATTTCTTCTATTCTGTCGTTTAAACGTAAACCACTTTGTTGTGCTGGCCCTCCGGGAGTAATTTCGGATA
>JASLGV010000058.1 GCA_030149995.1 Pedobacter sp. | reverse complement strand
TGACCGGCAAAATCGCCGTTGTAGAAATCGTAGGTCATCAGGTTTACATAGTCCAGGTATTTTTGTACCTGATCCATTTCCGTATGCCTGATAAAGTTGGTAAAGCCACCCACCGCAATGGTGAGTAGCTTTTTGGTTTTTTCTACCTGCTCTACCCGGTCGAGTTCTGCTCTCAACTCCTGCAGCATCAGCGTAAAATTCTGCTTGTCTTCGGGCCGGTAAACATTTCCCTGTGCTCCGGAAATAGCCGGATATTCCCAATCTATATCTACACCATCCAGCTTATACTGTTTCATAATGTTAACGGCACTTACGGCAAACGCTTTTCTGGCGGTATCTGTAAGGGCGGCATCTGAAAAATGACCGCTCCATGTCCAGCCTCCTAACGAAATCAGGATCTTCAAATCGGGATTCTGCTCTTTGAGTTTGTTCAGGTTACGGAGATTTACCGTATCTGTTCCCGGCCGGTTCAGAAATGCCCGGTTGTTCTTTACATTTACAAATGCATAGTTGATATGGGTCAGTTTTTTTGCCTCAATCTTACTTACATCCACCAGCCCCTTGTAACCGCCAACATATCCGATAACAACCTTTTTTTTAGATGCACGTTCTGGTCGCATGGCTAAAAGGCCAAAAATGCCCAGCAGCAAAAAAAAGGAATATAAGCTGTATTTTTTCATCGCGTTTTATTTTTTACTTCTTAAAAGTGCTTCAATATAATAATAGTCGGCATAGTTAATTGGCACATCAATTTCAGAATTGGCAGGTCTGTGCCCGGTGCTGTGCTCTAAAATAAATCCATAATTAGCACCTGGTTTGCTGGTGTATTTTGTACTTAAAGATAACAGAATTTTATTAGCCGCAGCGATGTATCTTTTGGCGTCTTTACTATAACCAGCCAGTTCAAACAGTGCCGAGGCCGTAATGGCAGCTGCCGAAGCATCTCTTGAAACCTCCGGTATTTTTGGATCGTTGTAATCCCAGTAAGGAATACCATCGGCAGGTGTAATTTTGCTGCTCAATATAAAGTTAGCGATGCCATCGGCCTGTTTTAAATACGCGGGATCTTTGGTTGCACGGTAACAAAGGGTATAACCATAAAGTGCCCAGGCTTGTCCCCTTGCCCATGATGACTCATTTGCATAACCCTGTGCCGTTACTTTCTGAAGTACGTTACCGGTTTGCGTATCATAATCAATTACATGGTACGAGCTAAAGTCAGGTCTGAAATGGTGCTTTAGCGTGGTGTTTGCATGTGTTACGGCAATCTTGTAGAAAGACGAATCGCCGGTTAGCTTGGTTGCTTCAAACAACAGCTCCAGGTTCATCATGTTATCGATAATTACCGGGTATTTCCATTTATCGGTGTTGTGATCCCAGGATTTAATTACACCGGCTGTGGCATTAAACCTGGTCGACAGGGATTTTGCCGCTTGTATAATAACCGAACGGTAGCTGGTATCATTGGTTAGTTTATAACCATTGCCAAAAGGCAGGTAAACCATAAAACCTAAATCGTGTGTACCTTTATTGAACTGCTCCTTTCTGATGTCTTCTGTATACTTACGCGCTAAGTCGAGCCATTTTTTATCTTTTGAATATTCGTAAAAATACCAGAGCTCTGCCGGAAAAAAACCACTGGTCCAATCTCTTGACACCACCATTTTAAATTGTCCGTTTTCTACTGTACGGGGCGATACAAGTAAAGGTTTCAGCACTCTTGCCGAATCTACGTTTTTAACGAGCAGGTCGGTTTGTTTTTCGGCAAATGTAATTGCCTTTGCTACGTTTACCTTTTGCGCCTTTACCATACTGAACGATAAAAGCATTAAAGCGGAAATTTTAATCTTTAAATTCATAATTGTTATTTACTTTCTTCAACTTGTTTTACATATAAAGAGGCGGGTATCAATCCGTTTTTATTTTGTCCTTCCCAAACGCCATCGGGCCTGCCTGACAGGCGTCCGTTTTTCTTCTTTCCTTTTACACCTATGGCATAGTTTTTACCAGATACGTAAGGGTTTTGTACAGTGACCTGCGCGGCCGTACAATTCCATAATACCTGGTTCACACCTGCCCATCCATGACCCGTACCCCAGTTGCCACGATCCTGAATATTAATTTCGCCATCGGTAACAATATTATCGTATAAGGTACCCATTGCCCAGCGGTGGTGCGGACCAATATCAGCCTTTGCATTTTCAGATTTACAGTTATAAAATACATTGGGTCCTGAAACCTTTGCCCCGGTTACATAATCGTGCCGGCCTTCTGAAGCATAGCAATTAACAAAAAGGTTTAGCTGTCCGTCGTTGTTAAAGGAATACCGCCGCCCGCCGATAATCTGAGATTTAGGTGCCAGACATTTGCTGTCGCGTACAGTAATCTGTTTGCTGGCATGCCCAAGATTTACACACGAATAACCGAAAAAACGACTGGTTACACCAGATATCCAGCTGTCTTCTATCTTGTTAAAAGAGATGGCATCCCAGCCGTGGTTTTCGTCGGTTTCTCCGTTGTATTCAGACTCCAGAAGTAAATTTTCAATACCAACTTCCGAAATACGGCCATCAAATATGTATTTGAAAACTTCTCCCCCTCCGTAACCTTCTTCCATGGCCATTACAACCGGGTTGTCAATAAAAATTGTGTTCCCTTTTACAACTGTTACAACCCGTTCGAAAGTAAGGTTGTAATCGTTTGTTATCCATTGAATGGTCCCTTCGCCCGGTTCAATCTGATCCATTTTTAAATCATGAATCCAGTTGGTGGTGGCGGGCCGGTAAAGAACAATTTTATCGCCAGGCCGTAAACCATGGCCTGCAGCTACGTTAAAGTGCTTGGCGCCTACTGGTACATAAGCATCGGTAATGCGTACACGCGATCCGGGTACTTCAGCCAAATTTCCTTTACCAGAAGCGACCACAGTGCTGTGCTTATAGGCACCTGTTGCCAGTAAACGTGTTTGTTCTCCTTCTCCACGTAATACGATACCACTGGTTTCAATCCTGATGCTTCCCGGAATTTTATAGGTACCCGCTTTAAGCAATACGGCGCCTCTTATCCCCTGTGCATCGGGTGTTCTTTTGGCTACGGCATCAACAGCCTGCTGAATCAGCGCCTGATCATGATTACCATCGGGCGAAACCGTTTCAACCACCGTTACCTGTGGCAGTTCTTTTCTGTTTTGATGGTAACCTACACGACTAAAATCGGGAATGGTGTTCCCTTTTTCATCTGCCGTATACTTAAGCCGGCCATTTTCCAGCTTTACAAAGGCAGATTGCCATTGCTGTGCTGCAACCGGCGTTGTACTCAACAACGGAGCAAGGGTAAATAAAAACCAATAATGTATTTTCAGTTTAAAAGAGCATACAGATGTTCGCGATTGTTTCATTATAACCAGATTAAAGGATAACGGATGGGTAAATTCCTGATTACTTCGGCAGTTTGCGGTTTATGATCTAATTTTTTCCAGGTATTGAACCAGGCATTATTTTTATACGTTACAGCGCCAAACAATAAAAAAGGTTGTGCCACCGGCCAGTTTTCCCAGTACATTACATCGGGTTTTAGTGTCCACTTACTTTTATCGGCAATGAACGGATACAGATAAGCAATTCCTTTTTCTATAGATTTTCCATCGGCTGTTTCAAATTTCCAGAGGTTATCCTGTGGGGTAGAAAGTATCTGGCACAGCATGGTCATGGCATC
>JASLGV010000459.1 GCA_030149995.1 Pedobacter sp. | reverse complement strand
TTACATATTTATCGTGTTTATCAACTGAAAATTTCATCTCTCTTCCTTCTATTATTTTACTAATGTAGCAAAATTTCTTTTGTTTAAAGTATTTCCAGCGCTTTCAGCACATTGGCTTCTATCCTGTTGGCAATAGCGTCTGTATCTGCTTTTACAAACCGTTCACCCGAGATTTGCTCATATAACTCTATGTACCGCTCAGAAATTGATTGTATAATCTCTGGCGTCATTTCTGGAATAACCTGCCCGTCTTTACCCTGAAAGCCATTTTCAATTAACCACTTTCTTACAAACTCTTTCGATAATTGTTTTTGTGGTTCGCCCTTGGCCTGTCTTTCCGGATATCCTTCAGCATAAAAATAACGGGACGAATCTGGTGTGTGAATTTCATCTATCAGGTAAATTACGCCATCTGCTTTACCAAACTCGTATTTTGTATCGACAAGGATTAAACCACTCTTAGCCGCAATCTCTGTACCGCGTTTATATAAAGCTTGTGTATATGCCTCAAGCTTATCGTAATCTGCAATCGAAACAATTCCTTTCGCTAAAATATCAGCTTTGGAAATATCCTCATCATGGCCAAAAGCAGCCTTGGTTGTTGGGGTAATAATGGGTGCAGGCAGCTGATCGTTTTCTTTCAGTCCGTCTGGCAGCTCTACTCCGCAAACGGTTCTTTTACCGCTGCTATATTCGCGCCAGGCATGTCCTGCCAAATAACCGCGGATAACCATTTCTACTTTAAAAGGTTCGCAAATACGGCCAATGGTAACCATCGGATCTGGTACGTTTAATACCCAATTGGGCACAATATCTTCTGTTTCGGAAAGAAATTTAGCTGCTATCTGATTTAAAACCTGCCCCTTAAAAGGAATGGCTTCGGGAAGTACCACATCAAATGCAGAAATCCGGTCGCTTACCACCATTACCATATATTGATCGGCAATGGTGTATACATCACGTACTTTGCCTTTATAAAATTTACTTTGATTGGGGAAATTAAAATGTGTTTCTTTTAATGCTTTCATGAGGGTATAAAAATACAACTTTAAAATAAAACCCCGCAGTTTTATACTGCGAGGTCAAAATTATTTTACGTCTGGCTTCCAAACATTTGATTACTGAATATCGCCATAAGCTTTGAGGATGTCTTTAACCAGTTTATGTCTTACTACATCTTCGCCGCTTAAATATATAATATCAATGCCTTTTATGCCATCGAGAATGCGTAATCCATTGTGTAAACCCGACATCTGTTTTTTGGGTAAATCAACTTGTGTTACATCGCCTGTAACGATAAATTTAGCCGAAGGTCCCATCCTGGTCAGAAACATTTTCAACTGCATATCGGTGGCATTCTGCGCTTCATCCAGAATTACAAAGCAGTTGTCCAATGTACGCCCGCGCATAAAAGCAAGTGGCGCAATTTCAATGGTACGATTCTCAATATAGAATTTCAGCTTCTCTGCCGGAATCATATCGTCTAAGGCATCATATAAAGGCCTCAGATAAGGATCGATTTTTTCCTTTAAATCGCCAGGCAAAAAACCCAGGTTTTCACCAGCCTCTACCGCGGGTCTGGTTAAAATAATGCGTTTAATCTCTTTGTTTTTCAGAGCCCTTACCGCCAGGGCAACTGCCGTATAGGTTTTACCCGTTCCGGCCGGACCAATGGCAAATAAAATATCATTTTTACCTATACTGGTAACCATTTTACGTTGATTGGCTGTACGCGCTCTTACCAACAGTCCATTGGTACCGAAAACAATTACTTCTCCGCCCCCGTTGCTCTGAACAACTTCTTCTTTTTTGACCAGACCAACAGATTTTTCGCCCAAAATTGTTTCGACATCATTATTGGTCAAAGAGCTGTACTTTTCAAAGTGCGCAAGCAGGCTGTTAAACTTTTGTTCAAACAGCTTAAGTTCCTGTTCATCACCCAATACCTTCAGCTCTGTACCCCGTGCCACAATTTTTAACTTGGAAAAAGCAGCTTTGATCAATTCGTAGTTTTCGTTGTTAACACCCCAAAACTGAGCTGCATTTACGCTATCTAAAGATAATTTTAATTCGTTCAAGCTATAGTATTTTTAAAGTTAGCAAAGGTATATTAATTAAAATTTGGATATTTGTATCCGTTTTACGCTTATCACAAGATTAAGCATAATTAATGAATTTTTAATGGGCATAATTACTTTAACAACAGACCTGGGTTCAAAAGATTTCTATCAAAGTGCTTTAAAAGGCAGTTTGCTTAGTTTAATGCCCAATGCGAATCTGGTTGATATTACACATGAGGTGCCCTCTTTCAATATTTCTCATGCGGCTTTCATCCTTAAAAATGCATATCCTTATTTTCCAAAAAATACGGTCCATCTGATTGGCATCGACTCTGTTTTTAGCGAGAATACCAAATACATCGCTTTAAAGCACCGCGATCATTATTTTGTGGGTGCTGATAATGGAATTTTCTCCCTCCTTTTTGACGAATTGCCTGAAGATGTTGTAGAGCTTAATATTATGCAGGACTTAAAATATCTGCATTTCCCATTGGTTGATATTTTTGTTAAAGCCGCTACACACCTGGCTAAAGGTGGTAAATTGAAAGATATTGGATTACCGGTCAATGAAATCGAGCAAAAAATGTTGCTTCACCCGGTTATCGAACAAGACATTATCAGGGGTAGTGTGGTTTATATTGATACGTTCTCAAATGTAATTACCAACATTACCAAGGAACTTTTTACCCGAATTCAGCGCAACCGCGATTTTACGCTTTATTTCAGAAAAAGCGAAACCATTACCCAGCTTAGCTGGCATTATAATGAGGTACCTGAAGGAGAAAAATTATGCTTATTCGGCATTAGTAACCACCTGGAAATAGCCATTAATAAAGGCAAAGCCAGCGGCTTACTCGGTCTGCATTTAGGCGATATTGTTCGCGTAGAATTTCATTCTTAATCCCATTTCTTTACGTTACTTTTATAATACAGGTAATCTCCAGTAATACAACGGTTTTGCCTTAACTGTATTAAAACCAATAATTGGATTCGTATTGGCTAACAAGGCATGGAGTTTGCTTGTTTTTATGGCTTAACAAAGTAGCAATGATAAAAAATGTACCACTCATAATCCTATCTTTAATTTGTATCCAGGCATTTTCCCGGCAGGATACTACCGCCTATCACCAACAGCGAATAAAGATCAATACCTTACTGGCAGAAAGAAGCCGTAAATTTGGTCAATATGATGAAAGTTTGGCTAAACGTTCGGGGATTTTTGGTTTGCAAACCAAAAAAGACCTTAAAAACTCCAATAAAATTCTTCAGGATATTGCCATAACAGATAACCAGATCTTCCAGGAACTAAAAGTTCTGCTTGATTATAAAGACATTCAGTATCAACAATCGGCAACTCAAACAAATGATGTTGACATACGCATGAGCAATTACATGCGTACCATTAAAAACCTACAGAATCAGAATGCACAATTGAAAGAAAATCTTGACCAGCATTCGAAGCACAAAAATATTACAGCCTACGTTATGGCCTTTTTTATTTTAATTATGGCAGGCGGCGGTTATTTTATGTACAAACATTCAAAAGAAAGGACTTAGGATATGAAAAAAGCATTTTTTAAGCTGCTGGCTAAGCTAAACAAGACGTTTTTGCCAGGTTATTACAAGAAAGATCCGGCTAAACTAAACAATTTTCAAAAAGCCATTACGGGTTATCGGTATTGGGTATTAATCCATTCGATGGATTAATCAAGGCCAACCAGTTTAAACTGATTGACCCTGGAATCTATTTAAGCATTATTTTTTAAAGTGCTCAATAATTAAAGTAGCCAGTTCTGTACCAATACGCTCCTGAGCTTCGTTGGTAGATGCACCAATATGTGGCGTAAGGGAAATTTTAGGGTGGCTAAGAATTTCTGCTGATGGTGTAGGTTCATTGTCGAACACATCTAAGCCAGCAAAAGCAACTTGTCCGCTGTTTAAAGCTTCAATTAATGCAGGCTCGTCTATTGTACCGCCACGTGAGCAGTTTACAATTCCAACACCTTTTTTTACGTTGGCAAATGCTTCTGCATCCAGGATTGGTTTATCAGCAAAAGGTGTATGTAAACTGATAAAATCACTACCCGAAATTACCTCTTCTAAAGAAACGGTTTTA
>JASLGV010000403.1 GCA_030149995.1 Pedobacter sp. | reverse complement strand
CTACATCCAAAAACACGTCTGTAGAAAACAAGCAGCCATCATCTGCCTGGATCAGTTATGTTATTGCTGGATGTGTGTTTGCCGGTTTAGCAACCCTGCTCTTCTTACGTAAAAGAAAATTAGGAGATAATTAAATGCCAGACCTTATCCTGTTATTTTTCATTCTTGTTATTTTACAAAGCTGCATTCGGCTGGGTTTTGTAAAATGGCCTTATTTGCTTGGTTACACCATCCTGATGGGACTTATTAATTTTTTAGTCTATCCTTTTATTGTCAGTAAGGGCAATACCTTTGTAGCTGATCTTTTTAAAGACAAAAAACTGACAGACAATCTGGTACTGATTATAACGCTGGAGAGTATCTTGTTTTTAACTGCAGGATTTATACAGATCAGACGCTACCTGCTCCCATCAGAAAAGGAAACCACTATAAAAAAATGGATCGCCGGTGGTTTAACATTTCCGGGTTGTACACTTTTACTGGCCAGCTTTTATTTTCAACATCAGTTTCTACTTTGGATAAGTCACATAGATTACGATAGCGCCGCGTGCTTATTTGCAGTGGCAACAACGCTTACACTGTTTATCTTTACAACCAGCCTGCGCTACCTGTTACGGCACTTTTTACTGCGAATGGAAAGTGCTTTCATCCTGATAACAGCTCAGGTTTTTTTTCTGTTAATCCTGTTAAACCTTCAGCAACCTTCAACAAACACAACCGAAACACCGGTAAACATTCTGCCACTTATTTCATTCACATGCATCGCCTGTTGTCTGGCGTTAAGTGGCTATTTCATCAATCAAACAAAAAATAATAAATAATATGCAATACATCGATAAAACCATGTACTGGCTTTCATCCGGACTTCTTATTCCGGTTATGGCAGCTGTTTTATTTTTCCTCGTAAAGGCTTTTATCCTGATTGGAAAAATGTACAATTTCTACATCAACAGATTAAAATTTAAAAGAAATTTCGGACAGCTTTTAAATGAACTTGACTACGAACAACTTGAAACCTTAAACATCCGTTTATCTGGTAGCAGCGGTTTGACAGAAAAAACACTTGAGCGTCTGCTTCAAAATGAAAATTCTGGTGTACACCGCGAAAAAGAAATCGCTGATTTTGAATTGCAATGCGAAAAAGACCTCGATCAGAGTCGTACGTTATCTAAAATGGGTCCTATTCTGGGCCTGATGGGCACGCTTATTCCCATGGGGCCGGCATTGGCAGGCCTGGCTTCGGGAGATATTGCCACCATGAGCCAGCAAATGCAGATTGCTTTTAACACAACCGTGCTGGGGCTTGTGGTGGGATCTGTTGGTTTTTTAAGTTTGCAGTTTAAACAACGCTGGTATGCAGAAGATTTAAATACACTCGAATTTGTTGACGATTTAATGGATAAAAGGCATGAGAAAGCGTCGTAGTACACTCAGAAAAAATGAAGGCGAAGATGTAAATCCCCTGCATGCAGTTGCCAATTTATTTGATGTATCCATTGTTTTTGCCGTGGCCTTAATGGTTGCATTGGTTAGCCGGTACAAAATGACAGAAGTTTTCAGCAGGGATGATTTCACCATGGTTAAAAATCCGGGGAAAGCCAACATGCAGATTATCCAGAAAAAAAACGGAAAGGTACTGGAGTATAAAGCCTCTTCTGAAAAAGCCTCAAAAGATAAAAGTCAGGGAAAAAGAGTTGGTACAGCCTATCAGCTGGATAACGGGGAAATTATTTATGTACCCGATTAGCATGTTTTTAAACAAATAAATCAAACACAAAAGGAGGCACATACCTCCTTTTTGTGTTTACAGATTAACAGCTGCAAAATATTTAGTTGCTGTTTTTCTTTAACCATTCCAGACGGCGCTGATCTGGCAGGTGTTTTACGGTAAAACCTTCAAATTTGGCATTGAAACCATTTCCATCCGGACTTGCGGCCATAAAGCCAACCATTACAGGTTTATTATCCTGCAAATAAGCATTCCGCATCATGATGTATGTTTTATCATCATAAGAATAGAAAACTTCAACCGCATCCAGTCTCCTTACAGCTTTGATCCAAACAAAATCCGGTGTTTTATCAAGGGTTGTTACACTCCAATCGCTTGTTTTATGCGTTACAACAGTACTTAAATTATATTTTCCATCTACATATTCAATTCCTGCTTTGATGTAGTTTTCATGATCGGTACGCAGCATTAAGCCCATCTGGTCAAAACGGGCTTTATAATTTCCGGTTATTTTTACTTTTACCTCAAATTCTCCCCCGTACGTATTGTAATAAAAAGGTGCATCATCAACCGTAAAGCCATAATGCGAAATTCTCCAGTAATCACTTTGTGGTGTTACAAACATGGTTAAAGCGTTGTTTTTTATTTCCCATTTCTGAGGTTCGTTAAACCACTGCATCTTTTCCAGGCTTTGGGCAAATCCGGTTTGTGCCATTGCAAATACAATTGCACTTAAAATAATTTTTTTCATTGTTGTATTGAGTTAATAACCATCTGTTATATTTACTTTGCAAAGGTAAAACCCAGTAAATTGCGCACCAATACTGATTAATAACCATATTGAGATGAATATTGTTGATACATTAAACGAAAAGCTTCTAAAACAATCTTTTGGCCAGGAACAGCCAAAATCCATCAGTCTGACCCAATACCGGTATATGGCTTTTATGTATGCCCAAATAGAGAATGCAATAGCTGTTCTGAGCGATATGAATTCGAATAAAAGTTACATTTACAATGGGCGTGTGGCCCGGGCGCTCGGCTTTGATGAAAGTGTTTCCGCAGCAGAAATCAATTCCATCTGGGAAGAAGATATTTTCAACAAGATTCATCCGGATGATTTGCTCGAAAAACATTTGCTGGAACTGCGCTATTTCAACAAGATAAAAAACCTGCCCATTTCTGAACGGGCAGATTACCATGTAAAAAGCAACATCCGGATGCTGAATAAAAATGGTCAGTACATTCTTATCGAGCACCGTATGTTTTATGTGTCGAGCCTTGAAAACGGAAGCTTATGGCTGGCACTTTGCCTGTACAATTTTTCCTATCAATCTTTAGCAGAGACGCCCCCTTCAGGCCTCATCTTCAATTCGGCCACAGGCCTTACACTCCAGCCCGATCAGCAGGCATACAATAAAATATTATCAGAACGCGAAAAGGAAATCCTGAAACTCATCAGAAGCGGTAAAATGAGTAAGGAAATTGCAGATTTACTCTCGATCAGTGTTAATACCGTAAACAGACATCGTCAAAACATACTCGAAAAGCTGCGTGTAAGCAATTCGCTTGAAGCCTGCCGCATCGCAGAAAGAATGAATCTGATGTAAACAACTCCCGCTTAATACATTTATTCCCGGTATCAGTTGCCAAACAATTGTACCAGGTGCTCCAGTGCACCTTCGGCATGCATTGTATCTGTTTGTTCCAGGGTCATTTTCGTTATTTCAACTGCCCTTTCGCGCATTTGCTTTTCAAATGCGCCAATAGCAGTTTGCAGATCCGGATATGCATCACTCGTTAAATGTTCACTTAATTCAAGTGCATCTTTCATGGCCATGTTAACACCCTCACCCGCATACGGAGGCATTACATGGGCAGCATCGCCAATAATGGTAATATCGGCATGCGGCGGCCAGGTCTGATCCAAGGGCATATAATACTGAGGACGCGGAATAAAACTGGTGTGTTCGTTGCTAAACAGCTCTTCCCAGATACTTCCCCAGCTTTGATAAGTTTCTTTAAACCATTTCAGCAGTTGCAGGTGATTATCGAAATCGATGGAGCTGTCTTTCACCCAGTTTTCGTCTGTTTTACAGCCGGTATAAAAAGATAAACAACCATCTTCTTTTGAACTCGTTATCAATGTTTTATGATCGCCCATGGCAAAAACCTTTCCGCCTTTTGTCAATTCCCAAAGCAAGGGTGCATTTTCGGCTGCATGGTAAACCGTACCTTCTACCATGGTAATGCCTGAATAAACCGGTTTTATATCAGTTACATAAGACCTGATTTTAGAACGGGCACCATCGGCACCGATTATCAGATCGGCCGTTTCTGTTGTACCATCTTCAAATTGCAGTAACCAGCTGCCTGCTTCATTTTTGGAAATCGACACAATGTGACTGTTCCAGCTAACAGTATCGGCATGCAGCGAGTCGAGTAATATATCGCGTAATGGTCCGCGGTCTATTTCAGGACGTGCATATAGCGAATCGAAATCCATTTCCTGCGGTTCTGCTCCATGCTGATCGTATACAAGATTTCCTTCCTTATCTGCTACACGGGTCAGATCTGCACCCGGACGGTATTTTTCTTTAAAAGCATCCAGTAAGCCTGCTTTCTCAATTGCTTTAAGGCCCGAATCAGCATGGAGATCCAGCGTAGAACCTTGTACACGCATATTTCTGTTGGCATCCCGTTCATAAACCTTAACCAAAAGGCCTTCCTGTTGCAACAACCGGGCAAGCGTTAAGCCTCCTGGTCCGCCACCTATAATGGCTATTTTCTTATCTTTTGCTATCATTTTGAATATTTCCTAAACAAAAGTAAATAAACGTTTACTTATAATAAAAATATTTTCCCTATTTTCGCTTCTTAAGCGACTAAGGCATATTTTAGTCCTTAAGAAATTCATTTTTTTTATCAGCAGGAAATACATCTACAAAAAATGAGGGCCAGAAATTTAGAAAAGGAAGCCGCTATTAAAACCATTGCGCTTAAGATTATTGCCGAGGAAGGACTGGAAAACCTGAGCATGCAGAAACTGGCCAAAGCAGCCAATATATCGCCGCGCACCATTTACCTTAAATACGAGAATAAAGAAGATCTGCTGGTTAAACTTTTTATTGAAGAAGTACTTGGAAATTATGAACGCCATTTGCTCAGTGAGTTTCATGCAGATATAAACTTTGAAGACGGCATGCGGGTACTCTGGAATAACACTTTCAATTATTTTACGGCCAATCGCCATGCCTTCAGTTTGATGCAGTATGGCAAAATCTCTCCCCTGCTTAACCAGGCATTTTTAGAAAGAAACATACAACAAGGCGATCACTTCGGGATGGTACACCTGTTTATCAGAAAACAAATAGAAAAAGGAACGATTAAAAAGTTTGACATAACCGTATACCGTACGCTTTTATTTGCGCCCTTATTCGAATTGATTGCCGAATATTTCGACCACCTGAATACCCCTCAACAACTGGTTACGGCAAAAGTACTGGAAAGCTGCCTGTTATCGGTGGTTCAGGGCGTACGAAAGTAAAAACAGACCAGGAATCCGTCTTGCGGTTCAAAAAGATTTTCCGTTAATTTATAAAATGAACGAAACAAATCCGGTAGTTGACTTTTATTTTAATAAGGCCGGTCAATGGCAGGAAGGAATTATACAACTCAGAAAATTATTGTTGTCCTGCGGACTTACCGAAGAATTGAAATGGGGTTGTCCATGTTATACCTTACAAGGTAAAAACATTGTTTTAATCCATACGTTCAAAGCCTACGGAGCACTTTTATTCTTTAAAGGTGCGCTTCTGCAAGACCGGGACGGTATTCTGATCCAACAAACAGAACAGGTACAGGCGGCCAGGCAATTCAGGTTTACAAATATTGATGAAATAAACGAATGGAAATCTGTACTCAAAGCCTATGTTTACGAGGCCATTGAAGTAGAAAAATCAGGTTTAAAAGTAGATTTAAAGAAAACTTCGGCCTACCCGGTTCCAGAAGAATTTGAGCAAAAATTGACAGAAATACCCGACCTTAAAGCAGCTTTCGAAACTTTAACCCCCGGCAGACAGAGAGCTTATCTCTTGTATTTTGCAGCCCCTAAACAATCTAAAACCCGCAGCAGCCGGATAGAAAAATACATCCCCATCATATTATCTGGCAAAGGACTAAATGATTAAAGCTATTCTGAAATCAGGCCATCCTGTATAAGCAACTTAAAAATAGAAATAACGCCGGGTACCTGGGCCGGCTCATCCTGGTAAGATGCCAAGGTAAAATATGCAACTTCTTCAATTTCGTTCGAAGGTTTAATCTCTTCCCTTAACGAATAAAGAAAACAATCCTGCTCCATCTGGATGTTTGTATTTTCTCCAAACGCCGGTGCTGTAATGTGTGTATAAAATTTTAGTTCTCCTTCCGGCAGCTCCACATTCAGTTCTTCTTTTATTTCTCGCTGCAATGCTTCAATGGCTGTTTCGCCTGCATCAATTTTCCCACCGGGAAGATACCAGGCATTTTTATTCTTACTGTATGCCAACAGTAATTTTCCATTGTCTATAACCACCAAACCCGCAGTAGGTAATTTTATAAGTTGTTTATTCATTTCTCTGTCTGTTATCCGTTATTATT
>JASLGV010000402.1 GCA_030149995.1 Pedobacter sp. | reverse complement strand
AATATCAACAGCTGGTATTCAGGTAAGCCAGAACCATCCAACCAGTACGGTTATAGCTTCCATGGATGAAAATAACGATGCCACTTATGATATTGTACAGGATGTTGCCTGGGATTTCATTGAAACAAGGGCTGCAGATCTGGAATTGGTAAACACGACAGATGCCCTGGTATTTGGAAGTTTGGGTGCGCGGAATGAAAAATCGAGAAATACCTTGTTTACATTAATTGAGGCAAGTAACTACAATGTTTTCTATATTAATTTACGCCCGCCTTATTACGATGTGCATATGATTAAGGATTTATTACATAAAACGCAGTTGGCCAAGTTTAACAAAAGTGAACTGCGGATGATGCTTGATTTTATGGGTAAAACATACAGCACAGAAAAAGATGCTGTAAAGTATTTACAGGATACCTTTGGCATGCGCGAAATTATTATTTCTAAAGGAAGCAAAGGCGCGCTTTATGCATATGAAGATCTGTTTTATTTGTCACCTGCTGTTCCGGTAGAGATTAAAGATACGGTAGGCAGCGGGGATTCCTTTTTAGCCGGTTTTTTATCGAAGCGGCTGGAAAAAGGAACAACTAAAAATGATATTATGCTCCAGGCAGTGTCGCTGGGCGCTTTTATTACCGCCCGCGAGGGCGCCTGCCCCGAATATTCATTACAAGATTTCGTTTATTTTCGAGATAGCCATGAAATACTGGCTTTAGCTTTTTAGCCATCAGTGTTTTAGCAAATAAAAAAGGGGAAATAACCTGTTCGCAGGTTGTTTTCCCCTTGATGTAAAAGCTAAGTATTACCATTAAATGGCTTAGCCGATTTCTTTTTTATACAAGTTCCGTATATCCTTTCCTGATTTGGCTCATGCCTTTTCCAAAATGTTTCTTCATCATTCTATTGAGGTGACTGCTGTCTGTAAAACCCGGTTCAAGAGCAATATCCTGAAGTGGTAATTCTGTGTAGCGTGCACACGATTCGGCAATACGGAGTCTTGATTTGAGTACATAATCCTGAAATCAAACTGAAGCAACAGTTGGGAAAGTAGTCCTGAAAATCTAAATAGAATTTGTAAAGAAGCTTATTTAGTATTTGGGGTTTAACGATTAATATAATGGTTTAGCTTGTACTAAATTAGGCCAATAAGTATACAAATCGCTTATTTCTTTGCTTTAAGGTGCATTTTATTTTTAGTACTGATACAAATCACAGGGAGATTAGATCTTTTTGTGATTATGTGTTTAATTACAAGGTAGTTAAACGTTAAACAACATAAAATAAATAGAACCAGCTTTGTTTGTTTTTGAAAAAAAAATGTAATGAGTTTGAAAATCCGGACATGTTTTTCATGAAAATGTTTGTTTAACGCATGCTGAAAGAACTATTATTGTTACAGTTTTAAAATCTCTCTATCGATGTACGCTCTTTTCAAAATTTATTCCCTTTTTATTAATCGCTTATAGCATTCCATTTAGTAAAACGTAATCTATGAAAAAAACTTTACTGTTCTTTTTTTTAATTCTTATTCATTTAACCAATTTTGCACAGGGACCTGGTAGCATAGACCTTAGTTTCAACCCAACCGATAAGGGATTTGGAATTGGTGATGGTGCTTCCGGCAATGTCCAAAATTTTGCTGTACAACCTGACGGTAAAGTCGTGATTATTGGTGATTTTGTTTCTTATAATGGAGTAACCAGGAGAAGTATTGCCCGCTTAAATGCAGATGGAACATTAGATAAAACTTTTGATCCTGGCAATAGCGCATCTGGAGGTTTTCCCTCTAATGCAGTACGGGCTGTAATCCTGCAGCCAGATGGTAAAATAATTATCGGTGGATCTTTTTCTTTCTATAATAATACACCAAGGAGCAACATTGCCCGCTTAAATCCAGATGGAACATTAGATGCAAGTTTTAACGTAGGAAGCGGAGCTGGTTCTGGTATCTATAACCTCTTTCTGCAAAATGACGGTAAAGTATTGATAGGAGGACAATTTACAAGCTTTAATGGCACACCAAGAAACCGCATTGCCCGACTGAATTCAGATGGAACTTTAGACGCAAGCTTCAATCCAGGCAGTGGTCTGGATAATACAGTAAATAGTATTGGTGTTCAGAGCGATGGAAAAATTCTGATAGGAGGACAATTTACTACCTGCAATGGAACCGGAAGAAATGGTATTGCACGTTTAAGTCCAGATGGAGCATTGGATATCAGTTTTAATCCTGGAACCGGAACTTCTGCCACGGCCAATTCTGTAAACAGTCTTTCTGTACAAAGCGATGGTAAAATTTTGATAGGGGGGCAATTTACGACCTACAATGGCACGCCAAGAAACCGCATTGCCCGTTTAAATACAGATGGAACGCTGGATGCAAGTTTCAATACAGGAACAGGTTCGAATAACATTGTTAACAGTCTTTCTTTGCAGGCCGATGGTAAAATTCTGATTGTTGGTACTTTTTCCGATTATAATGGTACTCCAAGAAGTCGCATTGCCCGTTTAAATGCGGATGGAACATTAGATGCCGGCTTTAACGTGGGTACAGGTACAAATACGACGATTAATAGTTTATCTATATTGAATGACGGAAAAATACTCATCAGTGGGCTATTTTCTTCCTATAATAATAATTATAGTGGCCGGATTACCCGTATCAGTGCAGATGGTGCATTTGATTCAAGCTTTAATCCCGGAAATGGCATAACAGGAAATACTATACACAGTATACAAAGACAAGCTGATGGTAAAATCCTGATTAGCGGGTTGTTCTCTGCATTTAATAATGTAAGCAGAGGAAATATTGCCCGTTTAAATCCAGATGGAACATTAGATGAAAGTTTCAATCCTGGTACCGGGTCAAATAACGTTATTCGGGTGATTCGTGTTCAGCCAGATGGTAAAATTCTGGTTTCCGGCGATTTTACAGACTTTAACGGGACAGGAAAAAAATATCTGGTACGTTTAAATACGGATGGAACATTAGATGCAGGTTTTAATAGCAGTGGTACGGGTGCAAATGCAACCATTTATGCAATGGCCATTCAACCGGACGGAAAAATCTTAATTGGCGGAAATTTTACAGACTTTAACGGATCAGGGAAAAAATATTTCATACGTTTAAATGCAAATGGAACTGTAGATGCTGCGTTTAACAATGTTGGAGCTGG
>JASLGV010000368.1 GCA_030149995.1 Pedobacter sp. | reverse complement strand
TGGGTCGAACCACCTCTTCTGTTTATATAAAGGGGCGTGGTACTGAGTTGAAAGAGCTTTCTGAAAACTTAAATGGCAACATTGACTATATCGATTTTAACAATTACCGTTACCGCAACGTAAAGGTAAATGGTACTTTTAATAAAAAATATTTTGATGGGCAGCTGAGCATTAACGATAAAAATGTGAAGCTTAATTTTGATGGTGGCGTTAACTTAAACCCTGAATTGCCGGTCTTTAATTTTAAAGCCAGCATTAGCGGGGCCAAGCTTAAGGCTTTAAACCTGCTCAGCGATTCGCTGATGGTGGATGCCAATTTCAGTACCAATTTTGCCGGTAGCAACCTGAACAATATAGAGGGTAAATTGCTGATCCAGGAGATTATTCTTAAAAACCCGAAAGGTGTCTATTTTGTTGATTCGGTTCAGCTAACCGCCAATGGAACCGGTTCTGCACGTAACCTGAGCATTAAATCGGATATTTTGGATGCTGGAATTAAAGGTGAATACGACCTCAATTCCATTGGTTCTTACTACAAAGCCATTGCGAAAACCTATATACCTTCGCTCAAAGCGGATATTATACATTATAAAAACCAGATTTTTAATTTTAACCTGCGGGTAAAGAAATTTGAACCGCTTGCACAACTCATTTCACCGGGGCTACAGCTTACCGATGGTGCAATCTTTATCGGCGATTTCGATTCGCGCAACAACAAAGCGACGCTTAACGGCTTTATCAAAACGTTGAATTACAAAGGGGTTGTGGTGAATAACCTTATTCTTGATGAGAACACCACACAGCAGCAATTACAGCTTAACGTTACATCCGACAGGGTTCAGCTTAACGACAGTTTGTTTATTAAAGATGTAAACATTTCCAACATTCTCCGGAACGACAGCCTTTCTTTTAACGTTAAAATGTCTAATTCTGATGAGGTTAACCAGCTCGATTTAAACGGCTTGGTTGAGTTTACCAAAAATCAAGACACCACTGCCCGCCTGAGTATAATTCCGTCCATCTTAAAAATAAACAATGAGGAATGGCGCATACAGGAGAAAGTAAGGATTGTTTTTAACAACGGAAAAACAGAAATTACCAATTTCGACCTTACCAATGGCAAGCAACAGGTTACCGTTGACGGCTTCTTATCTGAAAATCCTAAAGACGTACTGGAGGTTGGTTTTATCGATTTCAGCCTGGAAACACTCAATCCTTTTGTCAAAGCAATGGGCTTAAAGCTGAATGGGCATCTGAACGGCAACACCAAACTGTATGGGCTTTTAAAAGATACGAAGGTCAACAACAACCTGAAAATAGATTCGCTAAACTTCAACAACATTTACATCGGCACGCTGACGGATACGTCTTCTTTCCATGGGAATACCAAAAATGTAAACCTGTATACGCGGATTACGACCAATGGTAGCGAAACTTTTAAAATTGATGGTAATGTAAACCTGAAAGAAAAAGAACTTGACGTGCAGCTTAAAATGAACGAAAGTAAGCTGACCATAATCGAGCCATTTGTAAAAACACTTGTATCACACCTGAAAGGAGAAATTTCATCAGACTTAACTATAAAAGGCAAGCTGGATAAACCACAGATTAATGGTTCGCTTTCTTTTAACAAGGCTGAAATGATGGTTAATTATCTTAAAACCACCTATATTATTTCGGACAAGGTAAATATTGAAGGCAGTGTTATTACGCTTAAAGATTTTATGCTAAACGATGTGGAGGCACATGAGGCCATTGCCAATGGTACCGTTGATTTAAATAATATTGAAGATCCGGAGCTTAAGGTTACCATTGATGCGCATAATTTTATGGCGCTCAATACCACAGCTAAAGATAACTCCCTGTATTATGGCCGCGCATATGGCACGGGTGTTTTTAAATTTACAGGGCCTACCAATAAAATGAAAATCGATATCAAGGCCAAAACGGAAAAAGGAACGATTTTTAATTTACCGCTTAACAGTTCTGAAACGGTATCAGACAAAGATTTTATTAATTTCATTAGCAGGGATTCTGTACATGTGGTAAAAAAGACCACCAATTTTGATGGTTTAACGCTTACTTTTAAACTGTCTATAGATCCAAATACCGTTGCCAACATTTATACCACACTGGGTAATTTAAGCGGTAAGGGTAATGCGGAGCTGAACCTGGATATTAACAGCTTTGGCGATTTTGAGATGTCTGGCGATTACATTATTGAAAGCGGAAGTTTTGATTTTACGGCGCAGGAGATTATTAATAAAAAATTCGAAATCAGGCAGGGTGGTACCATCCGGTGGACGGGGAACCCAACGGCCGCCCAGATTAACTTAAAGGCTGTGTATGCGCTGCGTGCAAACCTAAATGAGTTATTTAAGGCAGCGAACCGGGATGCGAGCAGTAATGCCAACCAGCGGGTAAATACCGAGGTTGAAATGGGTTTAACAGGTCTGCTGCTTAAACCGGATATTAAACTGGATATTAATTTCCCGGCACAACCAGCCATTAAGGAAGAGCTTCAAACTTATCTGAGTGACCAGAATAACCTGAACTTACAGGCTTTCAGTTTAATCATCAGACGAAGCTTTGCGCCTGGCAACGGTGGTGAGTCGATCGGCAACCAGCTGGGTTCTACCGTATCGAGCACGGCTACAGAACTCGTGTTTAACCAGTTTAACAATGTACTGTCCTCCCTTAATCTGAACTTTGTTGATTTAAACGTAAAATCGCTCAGCGAAGGCAGTGCTTCGATTAAGTTATTTAACGACCGCTTAATTATCAATGCGGGCATTGTAGACCGGAACAGCCTGAGCGATTTCAGCATTATCGACTTTTCTAAAAACAATGTGGGTAGTGAACTGGAAGCCGTTTTCCTGATTAGAAAAGACGGCAGCTTAACGGGTAAACTGGCCAATAAACCACCTACACAGCAAAGTATTTTCTTAAACAGTGGTATCAGCCCAACAGCAAATATTACCTCACTGGGCTTTATCTATTCACAGCAGTTCGATACATTTAAAGAATTTATCCAGAAGCTGTCGGGTACTTACCGGAAAAACCTGCGTAAAAAACAGGGAGATCAGCCGGTTAAAACGAATAAATCTTTTAATAAAGATGTTATTCTGAACCAGAACAAAAACAGTCCGAAGTAAATTATTGATCCATAAAAAAAAGCTGTATCATAAAAAATATGATACAGCTTTTTTGTTTATAACTACCAGTAACTTAACCCTTCATAATGGAATGACCCATTTTATCGCGTTTTGTTTTTAAGTAACGTTCGTTGTGTATATTGCTTTCGATTTCAATCGCGATGCTTTCTACAATTTCCAGTCCGTAGCCAATTAATCCGGCACGTTTGGTTGGATTGTTGCTCATCAGCTTCATCTTGGTTACGCCCTGAGATCTTAAAATCTGTGCACCTACTCCATAATCGCGCTCATCGCCTTTAAAGCCCAGTTTTATATTGGCTTCTACAGTATCGAAACCTTCATCCTGCAGGTTATAAGAGCGCAGTTTGTTGATAAGCCCGATGCCCCTGCCTTCCTGGTTCATGTAAACCACAATACCTTTTCCGGCCTGATCGATCATTTGCAGCGCTTTGTGCAACTGCGGGCCGCAATCGCAACGGCATGAACCGAAAATATCACCTGTAACACAAGAACTGTGTACACGTACCAATACAGGTTCATCTTCTGCCCAGGTGCCTTTGGTAATGGCCAGATGGTTTGCGTTGTTATCCAGCTGGGTATAAGCCGTCATTTTAAACTCGCCAAATTCTGTTGGCAGGTTTACGGTTACTTCCTGCTTAATCAGGCTGTCTGTTGCCAGACGATAAGCGATCAGGTCTTCTATTGAAATAATTTTAAGCTGGTGCTGTTCTGCGATTTTAAATAAATCCGGGAGACGGGCCATTTCGCCGTCTTCTTTTAAAATCTCAACCAATACACCTGCTGGTTTCATACCGGCCAAACGGGCCAGATCTACCGCAGCCTCGGTATGGCCTGCTCTTCTGATTACGCCGCCATCTTTGGCACGTAATGGAAATATATGTCCTGGGCGACCGAGTTCTTCAGGTTTTATTTTCGGATCTACCAGTGCTTTTAACGTTTTGGAACGATCGCTTGCTGATATACCCGTGGTACATCCATGACCTACTAAATCAACCGACACGGTGAAATTGGTTTCGTATGCAGCGGTGTTTTTACCCACCATCAGGTTCAGGTTTAATGCATCGCACAGCTCTTCGCTTAGCGGAGCACAAATTAAACCACGCCCATATGTAGCCATAAAATTCACCACTTCGGGTGTTGCATTTTCTGCTGTCGTTATAAAATCACCTTCATTCTCTCTGCCTTCATCATCTACAACAATTATAACTTTACCGGCTTTTAAATCATCAATAGCCTCTTTTATGGTATTTAGTTTTGTTTGCATTTTATCTGTATAATTAACAATCCCTTGCGGGGATTTATATGTACAAAGGTACAACCTATTTAAAGAATTTCAGGATTAATATATCATTTGCAGGTAAAGGAATGACCGGATTATTTCTGCTTGATTCTAAACAATCGTAAAACCAACTGCTTATAATAATTTATGTCGAATAAGGCCGAGTCTACCGTGGCTTTATAGGTTAAAAAAGCAGCCAGGGGTGTTAGAATGATAACAGCCATCCACATAGCCAAAACCGGATTAAGAGAACTTTCTTTGGCCGACTTTTCAGCTACCGTGGTAATGATGTGATAAACGAGGAAAAAGGAAACGGCAATAACCACGGGCAAGCCCATTCCGCCTTTACGTATAATGGCGCCTAAAGGAGCTCCGATAAAAAACAACAGAATACAGGAAACCGCCAGGGTAAACTTACGCTGATACTCCAGCTTGGCAAAGATGTACTCGCCGGTAAGCTCCTTACGTCTGGGCACTTCTGTTATAAAAGTCTGCTGAATACTGGAAACCGAATTGATTGCATTTTCTACACTCGATTTACGCGAGCCATTGGGTATGTTTCTTAAAATCGTTTCGTCGATCTTAATTGGCTTCACCTGCAACTTGCTGTATCCTTTGGCTACATTGTTTTGTTTCAGGTTTACGGCCAGGTTGGCTTTGGTATT
>JASLGV010000302.1 GCA_030149995.1 Pedobacter sp. | reverse complement strand
GGCTGATTAGCTCATTTAATGCACGCTATACCTTTGATAACGGCTTGTTTTTACAAGGTCGTGCCGGTAGAGACTCTTATAACGATACGTATAAGAACGTAGTTCCTTCAGGTACGGCTTATTATCCAGCCGGAAAAATAGGGGAGCAGGCAACTAAGTTTGCAGATATAAATGTAGACGGATTGGTTGGTAAAAAAATAGCTTTGGATGAAGATTTTGTGGTTACGCCTAATATTGGAGCCAGTTACCGGAAAACCAATATTGCCCAAACAACTAATAATGGAACAGATTTCGCCGTTTTTGGTGTTTATAACATCTTAAATGCTCAAAATAAATCGGTTAGTTATATTGAAAGCGAAGCTGTAACACAATCTTTGTATGGTACACTGGAATTTTCTTACAAGGATTTACTTTATTTAACAGGAAGTGGACGTAGCGACTGGTTCTCTACGCTGGCAACACCTGGAAAAGATAATAAACTGAGCTTCTTCTATCCATCGGTAAGTGGCTCCTTTGTCTTTTCAGAACTTTGGAAACCAAGTGCATTGAGCTTTGGTAAACTTCGTTTTGGTTATGCCATGGTTGGACAGGCCACCGATCCATATCAAACCTTACTTACTTATAGTTTCAGAAGTGAGGTACTTAATGGAAGTCCGCTTGGAACCATTACCAATCTTTATGTACCAAATGCATCTTTAAAACCATCAAAAGCAACAGAGCTGGAGATTGGAACCGAATTAAGATTCTTTAAAGACCGTTTAAATGTGGATCTGACCTGGTATAAAAAGAAATCGAAAGATGAAATTTCTTACATAACCATGTCGAGCACTACCGGTTATAACGGAGCGGTGCTGAATGCCGGCGAAATTCAGAACAAAGGGGTAGAAGCCCTTATCTCCGGACAGATTGTAAAAAGCAAGGATTTTACCTGGATTTCTTCTGTCAATGCATCTTACAACGATAATAAGTTAATATCCATGGCCGAAGGAATTGATAATTACCTGATTGCAACTTCGCGTACGGGTGTTGGCTTTTTGGAAAATATTGTGGGCAAGCCAATGGGTCAGGTAATGGCCTACGATTATAAGTACGATGCTTCGGGCAATATTGTAAAAGATGCAGCAGGAGCACCGGAACGCGGCGATTTAAAAGCGTACGGATCGGCTTACAGCAAATGGTTTGGCGGATGGAACAATGAATTTAACTACAAAGGCGCTACATTGTCATTTTTAATTGATGGTAAATGGGGTGGTAAAATATTCTCAGCAACAGATTACTATGGTTATATTTTTGGTTTGCACAAGGAAACACTTCCCAACAGAGAGGCGCTGGATGCTGCCGGTTCTGGTACCAGTGCGGCAAAATTTTATGAAAATACAGCCAATAACAATTCCGGAAGATTTGTACAGGATGCAAGCTTTATCAAATTCAGACAGCTTACACTCGGATATAATTTCCCGGCAAAAGTATTCAACAATAAAATTCAGGGTTTAAATGTGAGCCTCGTTGGCCGGAACCTGTTTATTCTGATGAAGAAAACAGACAACATAGACCCGGAATCAAGCTACAATGCTACATTTCCGGGAATGGAACTGGGTGGCGTGCCACCAGTTAGAACGTTCGGTGTTAACGTAAGTGTTAAGTTTTAATTTTAAAAGTAGAAACCATGAAGACCAATCTGTTAAAAAAATATAGCAGCCTGTTAATTGCAGGTATTTTATTCAGTACAGGATGTACTAAGAATTTTGATAAAATTAATACCAATCCGGTAGCTTATGGAACCGCTACTTTTGACCCCAATTACCTTTTATCGCATGCACAATTAACCTATACAGGGAGTACCGATTTTGCATATGATACCTGGCGGGGTAATTTAATCTATTCATCTACGATGATGCAGGGGCTCTCTACCGTAATCAGTTACTGGGCCGGCGATAAATATATTTTGAACGAAGGTTATACAGCAGCCTATTGGGGAAATGCATCTGTGGGTGCTTATACCGAGCAGGTCAAGCTGATTGTTGACCTGGTTGAATCTACAAAAGGTGTAGCCAAATACAACAATGTACATCAGGTAGGCAGAATCTGGAAAGCCCTGATCTTTGAAAGATTAACCGATTTATATGGAGATGTACCATATTCTGAAGCAGGACAGGCTTATTATGCCAATAATTTTGCACCTAAATATGATAAACAGGAAGCGATCTACCGCGATCTGATTAAGGAAGTGGATGAAGCAACCTCAGCACTGAATACTGGCGGTGATAAAGTAAATGGAGATGTAATTTACAAAGGTGATATTGAAAAATGGAAACGTTTCGGAAACACCTTGCTGTTGCGTCTGGCCATGCGCTTAATCAAGGTTGATGAAAATACGGCAAAAACATATGCACAAAAAGTAGCTGGTAAAACCATGATTGGCAATTCAGACAATGCGTATGTTACACATGATGTTTCCGGATCGAGGGTAACACAAAACCGCAACAGTCAGGTATTGCTGGGTGATGGCGGACAGGAAAATTACTATGTAAAATGGTCTAAAAAATTCATTGATGTATTAAAATCAACTTCCGATCCGCGTTTGGGTAAGGTAGCGGTAACCAATTTATATCTGACAGAAGATGGAAAAGATCAGAATGCAAACTTCAGTGCCGATCCAACCGTACAAAAGGGCATGCCCAATGGAAAAGATCTGAGTGGAATTGCCGGCCGCGACATCCGTCAGGATGCTTCTTTTACCTCTTTTCCTGATTACTCATCCCCGCATCCGTTAATGCTCAAAAGAAATGGGGTTACCTTTATTTTAACCTATGCAGAAAGCGAATTGCTTTTGGCAGAAGCAGCACAGCGCTGGGGTATTGGAGGTACTGCGGGTAGTCATTATACAAATGGTGTAAAAGCGGCAATTACTTATCTGAGCCAGTATGATGCGAATCTGGCCATTACAGATGCCACGGCAGATGCTTATTTGGCGGCAAATCCATACAATGCCGGCAATGGCCTGGAAATGATTAATACACAATTCTGGCTGCACACCAATACCATGCTCGATTTTTACGAAACATGGAGCAACTGGCGCCGTACAGCACTACCTGTACTGACACCGGTGGTATACCCTGGAAATGGAACCAATGGGACCATTCCTCGCCGTTTTCCTTATCCGCTGGATGAAGCAGCAAAAAATGGTGCCAATTATAAGGCCGCATCATCAGCTGTACCAGGTGGCGACAATTTAAGTGGCCGCGTATGGTGGGATAAATAGTTTTTGATCAAAATATTTTTACGCTCAGCGGCGGCACCCAACAGTGCTGCCGTTTTTTATGCTTTAAAGGGTTCGGGAAACAACCGGGCGCAGCTAATTTTAAAGTTCCTGAATCGCATTAAGCTACAGAACAGCTCGTTTTACAGCCTCTTTTTTA
>JASLGV010000044.1 GCA_030149995.1 Pedobacter sp. | reverse complement strand
TTTTTTTCTTCATAAACAGCTTCGAGCTCCGTATGGAAAATTCTGAAAACCGGGTTGCGGAAACGCTCAGCCTGCAAGGTTAAAAACTTATCGATTGCGTTTGAAGGTAAATCCTCCTCGTATACGGTTTCTTCTACAGATGTATGGGCATTGGTGGTGGCACTACCAATGGCTTTCATCATTTTATCGTATTCGTTGGCAATGGAATAGTTAGAAGCCTCTCCCGAAGTTTTATCGATTTCGGCATAAATTTCTTTTCTTTTCGCCGGATCTGTTGTTTTGTTATAGCGCTCGTATAAAGCTTCTATTTTGTCCAGATAAGGTTTTTCTTTGGCATAATCCATGGTGCCAAATTTATCTGTCCCTTTAAACAAGAGGTGTTCCAGGTAATGCGCAAGTCCTGTATTGCTGCGCGGATCGGTATTACTTCCTGCTCTTACCGCCATCTTATATACAATGTGCGGCTCTTTGTTGTTTTGAGAGAGGATAACCGTTAACCCATTTTTAAGGGTGTAAAAACGACTTTTAGTCGGATCATTTGTTACATATTTATAGCTGTAACCGCCAGAAGTGCCTGTTTTCCATTGATAGGTTGTTTGTGCCTGGGCCAAAGAACCGGTAATCAGAAAACAAGCCAATGTAAATAGTTTGATTTTCATGTATGCTTGATTTAAGGATATTTAAATGTCTGGATTTAGACGCGTGAAATCCAGCGAATCTAAAATTATTAATAAGTTAATTTAATCAAATATAAATGCTTTATCTTATGGATAGAAATGCTTTTTAACTTTTAGGAAAAGAAAATTAAGGTATTTAAAAAAAACTTAATGTTGCCGGGTAAATTTTATAATGCTTAATTTTACCGGTATGACGAAACACAACGCAAAACCAAATATTTTGGTGGTTAATGACGATGGCATTACCGCTACCGGTATTAAGAATCTGATGGAAGTAATGCAGGAAATCGGTCATGTGGTGGTCGTTGCGCCAGACAGTCCGCAAAGTGGAATGGGGCATGCCATTACCATTGGTAAACCCATCCGGTTCGACCGAGTAAACCTGTACGAAGGTGTAGAAATGTATAAGTGTAGCGGAACGCCGGTTGATTGTGTAAAGCTGGCTGTAAACAACCTCTTTAAAGGGAAGAAGCCGGATCTTTGTGTTTCTGGGATTAATCACGGATTGAATAATTCCATCAATGTAATTTATTCAGGCACAATGTCGGCAGCACTGGAAGGAGCGATTGAAAAAATACCATCTATCGGTTTTTCATTGGACGATTTTGCCGCGGATGCAGATTTTTCTCATTGCAAAAAATACATTAAAGATATATGTAAACAGGTATTGGCACATGGCTTACCCGAAGGAACACTTTTAAATGTAAATTTTCCAAAAGGAGGCAACATAAAAGGCATCAAGATATGCCGGCAGGCCAATGCCAAGTGGGCAGAGGAGTTTGACGAAAGAAAGGATCCACACAACAGACCGTACTACTGGCTAACAGGTGTTTTCCAGAATTTTGATAAAGGTACGGATACAGATGTATGGGCACTTGAGCACCACTATGTATCCATTGTTCCTGTTCAGTTTGACCTGACTGCTCACCATGCCATTCCCTTGTTAAACAGTTGGGATTTTGTAAACGGCAGTGAAACGGATACCCCCGGACAGGATACACAGGCCGCGCCCGATGGCTTAAATTTAGGCTAACATGCAACCGTTATTAAGAAAAGTAAACAGCGTTTGGGCAGGATTGGGTGTCGGTTTACTTGTACCTGCTGTATTCTGCCTCATGGCCTGGTATCTGATCCATCATGTTGCTTATCTGGCAAAGGCCGATTTGCTGTATATTGGTGGTATTGCCGTAAATGCCTATACCATGCAGTATTTTTTTAAACACAACAAAGAAAATGTAGGGCGTGGCATTCTTGCAGCGACCTTTTTATGTGCCTTTGTTTTCTTCTTTTATAAGGTTTTATAACCCGTGTTTAAGCCATCAATTGTAAAAACTACACTAAAAATATGAAATACTACCTGATTGCCGGTGAAGCTTCCGGAGATTTACATGGAGCCAATTTAATGAAAGCATTAAAGCTGGAAGATCAGAAAGCTGTATTCAGATTTTTTGGTGGTAATAAAATGCAGGCAGAAGGTGGTACACTCGTAAAACATTATGCCGATATGGCCTTTATGGGATTTACAGAAGTGGTGCTTAACCTGCAAACAATTTTAAAAAACCTGAAATCTTGTAAAAAAGATGTGCTCGACTGGAGACCTGACGTATTAATTCTGATCGACTTTCCAGGCTTTAATCTTAAAATAGCCGAATTCGCTAAACAAAATGGTATTAAGGTCTGCTATTATATTTCGCCTAAAGTATGGGCCTGGAACCAGAAAAGGGTATTGAAAATTAAAAAGGTAGTAGATAAAATGTTCTGTATACTACCTTTCGAAGTGGAATTCTATAAAGAGTGGGGGATGGAGGTGGATTATGTAGGGAATCCTTTGCTGGATGAAATAGAACAGTTTACGCCCAACGCAGATTTTCGTGCCGAAAACCAACTGGGACAGGAAAAAATAATTGCCCTGCTGCCGGGAAGCCGGAAGCAGGAAATTGAACGTTTATTACCTGTTATGCTGAGTATACATAACCAGTTTCCAGGTTATGTATTTTCAATAGCCGCTGCACCGAGTTTTAGTGAAGATTATTACCGGCAGTTTACGGGTAATCTGCCGGTTAAGCTGTTGTTTGGTAATACATACAACCTGTTGCATCATGCACACGTGGCCGTGGTGGCCTCGGGTACCGCCACATTAGAAACAGCCTTGTTTCGGGTACCGCAGGTAGTGGTTTACAGAGGCGGACGCCTTTCAATTGCCATTGCACGCATGCTGGTTAAAATTAAATTCATCTCTTTGGTAAATCTGATTGTTGATAAAAAAATTGTAACCGAATTAATCCAGGAAGATTGCAACTCAACAAACATTGGTGCAGAAATTAATCATATTATTGAAGGAAGCGGTAGAGTTAAAATGCTGGATGATTATGAGGTACTTATTAAAAAAATGGGAAAAGCCGGAGCATCCAATAAAACAGCCCGATTGATTTATCAATACCTCGGTTTAACCAAATAACAAAAGTATCATTAATGTTAATATACCAGGTTTGTGGTAAATTTTGTGCCGAACCTGATATATTAGGAGATATTTATATCCAAAGCTCGCAAACATGAAAAATCTTTCGATCAAAGATATTGCTCTATTGGCAAATGTTTCCATTACCACAGTTTCGTTTATCATAAATGGTAAAGCGAGGGAAAAGTCTATTAGCAAAAGCGTTATTGAGAAAGTAGAAAAAATAATACAGGAATCCGGTTATAAACCCAACCAGATTGCCCGTAGTTTACGTACCGGAAATACCCACATAATTGGTTTGATTGTTGAAGATATATCAAATCCTTTTTTCTCAAGGGTAGCCCGGTTAATTGAAGATAAAGCCTATAAAAAAGGGTATAAGATTATCTATGCAAGTACAGAAAATAAGGTAGAGAAAGCGAAAGAGCTGATCGAAATGTTCAGATCAAGGAAAGTGGATGCCTATATTATTTCGCCTATAAAAGGACTGGAAGAAACTGTTCAGGTCCTCGTTAACGAGCATAAGCCGGTTATCTTTTTTGATCGTAATTTACCGGGGCTTGATGTGGCATACGTGGGGGCCGACCATTTCTCAGCATCTTACCAATCTGCCGATCATTTTATTAAAGAAGGTAAAAAAAACCTTGCCCTGGTTACCACCGATATCAACGTAAGGCAAGTGGAGGAACGTTACGAAGGATATAAAAAAGCTTTATCAG
>JASLGV010000253.1 GCA_030149995.1 Pedobacter sp. | reverse complement strand
TCGTTATCCAGAACGGTATGCCAGTAAGCAATAGCCGCTTCGAGGTGATAACTGGAAACTTCATCTCCATTGCAGGCATTTACCAGATATAAATTCCCTTTTTCCATCAGTTCTTTATCCCAAAGGGCAGGATCCTGTTGTTCAAACAATACATTTTCGCCGGCAGCATTAATCCGGGCGTCAAATCTCGAACTCTGAAAGCACATTAAAGCCAGCAGTGCATTACAGGAACCGGTATTGATTTGTGGCGATTCTACCAGCAGTAAAACCAGTCGCATGGCTTCTGAGCAAAGTTCTTTACGGATCATCTGCTTGCCTGAAGTAGAAAAATAACCTTCGTTAAACAGGAGGTAAAGCGTTTTTAAAACGGTATCTAACCGCAAAGCCAAAACTTTGTTGCTGAGCTGTTGTATCTGAAAGCCATCATTTCTAAGTTTGTTTCTGGCACGTTGCAGACGTTTTTTAACTGTTTCTGTATGTGTTAGAAAGGCTGCTGCAATTTCAGCAATGCTAAAGCCACATAGTATTTGTAAAGCCAGGCTGATTTGTGCTTCGGGTGGATTAACCGGATTACATACAGCAAAGATCATGGCCAGCTGACTGTCGGCAATTGTTTGCTGGTCAAATTCCGGCTCTTTTGCCGGCTGTATCTCATTTGTTTCCATATTGGCTTTAACGCCAGTCTCAAACCGGTTTATCCTTTTAAGATAATCTTTGGTTTTGTTCCTGGCAACCAGGTACAGCCAGGCTTCCGGATTTTCCGGGATGCCTGCTGTGTGCCAGGATTCGGCCGCTTTTAAGAAAGTTTCGCTTACAATATCTTCTGCCACTTCCATGTGCTGCAGGCCGAAATGCCTGAACAATACATTTGTCATTTTAGCCTTTTCCTGCCTGAACAGCCCTTGCAGTTGATCGTCGTACATCAACACTTTTTTCTGCATGTATTACTGGTCTTTTTCGCCCGGTGTTAGAATGGCCCTCACTTCGATGTTTCCGCCCGCCTTAAGAATGGGATTTTCTTGTGCAAATGCAATGGCTTCTTCGATGGTTTCGGTACGTACAATTACAAAGCCATTAATAAATTCTTTTATTTCCGTGTAAGGTCCGTCGGTAACCACACCACCTGGCTTAACCGTTTTGGCCTGGCGTGCAGATAACGCTTTACCTTTATCGGCCAGTTTGTTTTGGGCGGCAATACTTGCAAGCCAGTTTATTCTTTCCTGTAATTGTTCGGCAGTTGGCGCTTCATGTCCGTTGCTGCTGCTTCTAAAGATTAATGCAAATTCTTTCATTATGCTATGTTTTTCTGGAATAACGATTGAAATTACAAAAGGGGGACAACATATCGGTCTTTAATTTAAAAGATTTATGGAGTGGGCATTGGTTTCTGAAAAGATAATGGAATTAAGGGCATCTGCAGCGAATTTGTCCGTTGAAAGTTTTGCTTCTGGAGGTCTATAAATTAAATTGTCTGGATTGAATTCAATCCAGACAATTTAAAATTTTGTTAAAAGCAGTTGTGCTAAATTGCCGGGTAGGCGGGTTTAAGCATGCTGTTTGGCATTTGAATGTACCGTGCTTTGATCTGAAGTTACGTCTGCATGTTCTGAAGGGCGTCTTTCCTCATCTGCTACCTGCATATTACGGTGTATCTCGCGTTTTACGCCTTCAGAAGCATCCTTAAAGTTTCTGATTCCCTGGCCCAGTCCACGCGCCAGTTCAGGTAATTTTTTGCCACCAAACAACAGCAGGATAACGGCCAGGATTAAAATGAGTTCGCTACCACCGATATTTAAAAATTCAATTAATATGCCTCTGTACATCATACACGGTTTAAATAAATCATAAATCTTTTTTCAAAGATAAAGGGCTTTAAACATAATGTAGCGGGCATTAAAACATTCTAACGTAATTCTAACCTCCGCAATTTAAATCGTAAAGTGCGGAGGTTTTATGTTATTTATTGATAAACAATGGACTGAATTTTTTCATATACAGATCGATTTGTTGCTGCGTTTTTGCAGCAAGACCGGTTTGCTTACTTTCTTTTTCAAGCTCTACGATGGTATTTAAAAACTGAAAGCTGAGTTGTACATCGCGCATATTAAGCTCGTTGCTGTTTTCGGTCAGCAGGTGTGCATTGTAATCCAGCTGATCGGTTACATACTGATTAACGGTATCAACTAAACGATTTCCAAATGCTGTATCTTTTAATTGAAAGGCAAGCTTTGCTAAAAACAGTTTATAACTGGCTACGTCTGTATACGGTATAATATCGGGCATTTCCTGGTCATACTTACGAAGTGCTTTTAGTGCAAGATCTGTGTGGCCTTCTGCTGCCAGACTGCTTATGAGCTCGATAAAGGTGGAGGTGAGGACTGTATAATATGTATTTCTCGATACAGGATCGAGATAAGTGGCGTATTTAAAGTTACCGAATTTAAACTTGTCCATTACATTGTTGTACATAACCTGCGTGTTCACTTTTCCCAACTGATCCGGAGCGGCAGGATCTTTTTCAAAAGGTATTAAATGATAGATAAAACCTTCTTTATACAGATAAGGTTGTAAACCAATATAATTATCGCTGTTCATGGTAATGGTAAAACAGATAGGTCTTTTCCAATTGTTATGGGCCAGTATATCGAGCATGGCCAGATTATCTTTGGTCATGTAATTGGAAGTATATTGCCATTCCATACCTTTGGTAATCCTGCTTTTTTGATCGGCTGTAACCACGCCATTTTGTATCACCTGCGCTGGATTTACACTGATTTTGAAATTTTTTGTTGGCAGGTAATTTCCATATTCGCCATTCTGATACTGAACCATAACATCACGGTTATCAGAGGTTATAAAGTCAAATACTTCTTTCAGCTCTACGGGGCCGTTAATTTTCTGATCGTTAAAATAAATCACATCTCTTATGCCTTCTTTGTATTTATCGTAAGGCATGGAAATAGGCAGGGGTGCCGATTGATTCATTTGGTACTGCATCTGGTGTATGTACCAATCGGTACCCAGTAAACTCAGGT
>JASLGV010000242.1 GCA_030149995.1 Pedobacter sp. | reverse complement strand
CTTTGTTCAATAGCGGCCCGGGATCGGGTAAATAGCCCATCATCGTTTCCTGGATGTCCATTACCAGGAGTACTGTTTGGTCGGTTTTTTCTGTGTTCATAATTAAATGGTTATTTCTATGTCGATTTATTTTTTTGCTTTTTAAAAAACTGGGACAGGCCGTACATGAAAAGGTAAGATAATAAAGCTCATACCGGTCTGGTGCAGGAATGTTATGCTCACGTTCATCAGAATCTCGAGGACAGGTTAAGATTTCCTCTTGCGTATCCGGCTTAATGAGGATTGCGTCATACCGAGATAGGATGCTACTAAAGAAAGTGGAATCCGGTTGGCCATATTCGGAAATTTTCCCAGAAAGTTTTTGTAGCGGGTTTTGCCATCTTCTCCCAGCATAGAGCTGATTCGGTTCACTTTTTCCTTCAACCCTTTGGTAATAACTTTTGTCATAATGGCATCCCACCCAACAATCGTGGCTGATAATTCTGAAAAATCATCTGTTGTGAAAACGATCAGCTTGCAGTCTACAACTGCCTGTGCATATTCGGAAGTAGGTATTTTGTAATTGAAACTATTTAGATCGGCTACAAAATTAAACTCATCAATAAAATAACGGGTGAACTCCTCGCCTTTGTGGTTGTAATAATAAATCCGTAAGACGCCTTCGCAAACAAAAGCTGCTTTATCTGCAATTTCACCAGCTTGAGCAAAATAAGCATCTCTTTTTAGCGTAACCTCTTTTGCCTTTTTTTTGATTAGTTTAATCTGTTGCTCGTTAAGGTGACCAAATTTGAGCAGGTAAGAAATAAGTTGTTCCATAAGATAAAACAATTAAAATAACTAGTCATTGTGGAATATTTCAGCAGATGTTTCTCCCTTTTTGATGCCGCTAAGCATAATACTGGTATCCCAAAGGTTATCCTGAAACTCTTTTTTATATGAATCTACTGACGATAGGATAACTTTTTTGCCCTCAAAATATTTGCCGTTGAAATCCTTGTATTCCGGGGCGTAAACCAGGTTCGCCAGATTTCTTCCGGAAGTTTTTGCTGTATGGATATTATGATGAAATAATATAAGCAGTTTGAGAGCATTTCCAACAAAGAACTTCATAAAAGACGGATATTCTCTAACCAACCCGGTTCCTGGAACAAGGCCTGGATCAAAAGCATTTACGTGTATATCAGTTAACTCCAGGTGCTTTTGTAAAGCGTAAACAGTCATAATATTACAAAGCTTGGATGTCGAATAACGTCGCTGTAAAACCGTTGATATTTTTTCAGTGCTTTCTTTCGGGTGTGCCAATAATTCTGCATTTATATAAACCGCCGGAGGAACCCCTGTGAACTGTTTAGGGTCATGTGTGCCGCTGGCTGTAAAGCTGATGCGGGCATCACTTTTCATATGGGGCAGTAACAACAAGGTTAGATAAAATGGCCCGAGGTGATTCACCCCGAACGTCTCTTCAAAACCATCAATAGTGTATTTCGTCTTTCCGGCGTTTTGTAAACCCGCATTATTGACTAGGGTGCTTATTTTACCCAATTTTCGGCTAATAAGATCTTCAGTAAATTGGTGGATTGATGTAAGCGAACCAAGGTCCATCAGCATTGCGCTGACATGATTGTGCCCTGTTTTTTGTTTTATTTTTTTGACTGCCTTTTTACCAGAATCTAAATTCCTTGCGGTGATGATGATCTCTTCATTTTTGGCCATAACCGCAAGTAGTAAAGCACATTCAAAACCAATACCCTGGGTAGCGCCAGTTATTATAATCGTATCCATTGCTTTCTTAGTTAAGTATTATCAAAGCTAAGTACATATTAATCCAATCCATTTGCCATTTGGCAAAAAATGAATTATCTGCTTGTTTATTGAGAAATGTCACAGTGGCAACTATTCTTAACAGAAACACGGTCATCGATATATAGGTTAATATTAATAATGCCCCTGTACCAACGATACAGGTAAGACATAATAAAATGAATGTTCTCATGTTCCAATAATTTATGCGCTTACAAGGCGCATGGTTTTACGTTGTTCTATCGGGTTTATTAATCTTTTTGTTTTTAGCTCGTTTCGGTCAACTGACAATTCAACAACATTTGCCTGTACTTCATCAACGATGCTCCAGTCTTTTTCGATATAAATATCGGTCACTTTGTTCCCCTGATCCACATGATTAAGCGTTAGCGCTACGTCATCCTTGCTCATTCGGCATTTGTTCCTAGCCAAATTACCGACGGTATGACGTGCCCAGTAATAGGTGAGCCCATTAACCGAGATCAGCTTGCAAACCTCTTTCATTCCTCTGCTTAATGCTTTATTGAGCCCACCAATGTTAGTATACCTTTGAGAAAGATTCCCTATATACTTTTTTAATAGGGGCTTGGCCTCTTTAACGATCTTTATACTTATAAAAGCATTATCCTTTCTTTTATCCTTAGTTTTTGAACGGTTGTATTCCAATCTCCCTCCAACAATATTGGACTTGTCTACCTTAAAAACATCTACAGCATTAATACCACACATATAAAAGGATAGCATGAATAAATCTCTGGCCAATTCCGCCCTACTTTCTGATAAGGGACTGCTATCCCGGATTAGCTTTAATGTCTCTATGTCGGTGTTACGTTTACGGGTCAAGGGTGCTTCAACGATTTTATACTCATCAAAAGGATAGTGCTCAATCCTTAGTAATCCCAAACTTTTTCTATTGTATTTTTTGCGAGCATAGTTGAAAAGCCCCCTTAAATCCCGCATATAATTATGCACACTGGCATCTTTTAAGGGATGCTGAAAAGTTGAGATTGACTTTTGAAACTGGTTCAATCTGGTTATTACCCTCTTTGATCTGAGGTGATGCTCCCAGTCACCAAGCATATCGCAGTTGATTTCCTCGATGAATATCTTCTCCTTACCAAAAAAATCTACAAGGCTGTTCTTTACTGTTCGATAATTGGCAGGACTCTTACCTCTACCATTTTCTTCCAGATAAGCTATAAACTCAGTGCAGAAAGCTATAAAATCAATCCTTTCATCAGTCTTAGTCAGATACTTTTTGAGTTCATCAGCACTAAAGAGATGAAGCTTTGGGCCAAGGTTGCTAATGGCCAATCTATAGCTATCCAATTCGGAATTGACCAGTGTTTTAACAAACTGATCTTTGATTAAGAACTCCCCCTTGTTTTCGGGATGTCTTTTTAACTGTTAGTCGCAGAGAAAGTGTGTCGTTTCAATGAACCTCTGCTGGTTTTTGTGGTAAATTCTGATCTTTACATTGCACGTACCATCATTTTTGTAATGGTGAACGTAGATTTTTGCATCAACTGTTGCCATTTTAACTTGAAAAAAATTGCGTTTACGGATACCGGAAGTCCTAAATCGCGGGATTTTCTTTGTTAAATATTTGTAAAAGTCATACGTTAAATTCGACAGTTTTTCCTGTAAAACTTAACATGATTTGGCTATTGAAAAGACAAAATGGAGGTAGGAAACTTCCTATTATGAAAATAAAAAACCCCATTTCTTAATTAGAAATGGGGTTTTTAAGTGATTTTCGGACTTGAAAATCTGTGCTCCTTCTGCTGGACTCGAACCAGCGACCCTCTGATTAACAGTCAGATGCTCTAACCGGCTGAGCTAAGAAGGATTCCGGTCTCCAAATTAATGTGTTCTTTAAAGAACAGCATCATTGTTTTGGGAGTGCAATTTTAGGGCTTTTTAATTATTTGTCCAAAAAAAAAACAATCTTTTTTTCTAAAAAAATGCATCTACCTCAAATTCAAGCCAGAAAATTATCTTTGGACTTAAAAGCCCAAACACAACAGACAATTCAACTACTCAAAAACCCTCATCTTAAATATCACTTTTAAATCGTCAAAACTTTGTTTGGGCTTCTTGCAGATATAGATAGTCTGATACTTATCTTCTTCAAAATCAGCATAAGGGTTATATACCTGCCCCACGGCTGTAACGGAATTAAAATAGTTTTCAAAAAAATCAATTTTTGCTTCACCATTTGTAAAAGCGATAACCGTTTTTGGCATTTCACCTGCGGGCGCCCATAAATAAAAACTGCCGTGATAAGAAAATGCTTTGGGTATACCATAATTGGGTCCAAGTAAATTTACCGCTCCTGCCTGGCTGTAATGCTTTCCCCAAATCAAGCAATCCGACCTTTCATCGGCGGGTAAGCCATCGTAAACAGTCTTGATGGCGGTCATGGTTTTATCCCATTTGCTTTTCGTGTAATATTCGTCCGGGATCCCAAACTTACTTACTCCCTTATTTAAGCTGTAAACATTGATAAAACTATTCAAAGGCAATACCATTAGCCCCCATGGCAACAGAAACAATCCTGTTAAAACAAACAATATGCTAACCGGATACAACAGCCACTTGCGCCAGGCCAGAACCTTTTGTTCAAACCAGATACTGCCAAATATGATTAGAAATATCATGTCTGAAAAAAAGTAGTATTGCTTGCCTTTTGCCAGTGCCAGAACCAGTATCGACAAAGCCACACACACGGCTAAAGGCCGGTATGTTGCCCGGTACTTACCATTAAACATATAAAACAATCCCGGCAGCCATATAATCAGCGTAACCGGATTAAGATCGATGATTAACTGGGCAACAACGCCTCCTACACTTAATTTATCTAATTGTGTTTCATACAAGCGGGAAAACATTTGAAACATCGGGAAGTTATGCAGGTATTGCCAGTATAAATTAGGCGCTATAATAACTACGAACAATAAGATAAATTTCCATACCTGTTTACTAAGTAATATCTTTTGTGTGCTTTTGAAAAAGAAAAGGCTGCTGGTTCCAGCAATAAAAAATACGATATCATACTTGGCTAAAAAGCCAAATGCAAGGGCAAGGGTTAAGTAAAGTAAATTTTTATTACCTGGTACTTTTATAAACCTTATCAGCGTGTAAAAGGATAACACCCAAAAAAGCTGACTGAACACAACCGGTTGAAATAACTGGTGCGACCTGTCAAATCCGGGTGAAATCAGGATGCAAAGCAGTGCGATAAAGACTGCTTTGGATTTTCCACCCAGCTCAATGGTAGATAACCCCGCCAGGATTAAAATCAGTACAGTAGAAATGTGTGTGAAAATGTGATGAATAAATACCGAGGTTGATCCAAATTGATTTTGGATCCAGGCCATCCAGCCAATTATTGGTGGAAACTCCATATAACCGATGTCGGGATGATTCCCCGTTGCAATGTGCAATAATTCGTCAGAATGAAACCCTGAATTATAATCGGCAAACAGATGCAGGATTAACGCTGTTACACAGCATATCAGGATTATTAATGATGTATTTTTTATATTTTTCATAGTTCCTTTATCAAAAAATCAGACCGCAGAAATAACAGCTGTTTAAATTTTCTTCAAAGATAGATGAACTATAAAGCTATGGTTAAAGCTTGTGACGAGTAACTATGTTTTGTTACAGATGACAAGGTCTCCCCCATCATCTATAAAATTGGTTATAAACCTGGTCGAAGCGATTTATATAAGTTCGGGAAACCAGCACCCTGTCTTCGGTTTCATCAAATGAAATTGAATAGCCCTGCGAGTTGCCCGAAAGTTTAGCTACCCGCTCAACATTTAACAGATAGGCACGATGGCACCGCAACAGATTAGGGAAAGCGGCAAGCTGTATCTCCAGCTGTTTTAAGGAAATTCTTTTAAGTTCACTCCTTAATAATCCATCTTCAAAAGTCTGCACCACAACATAATTCCCTTCAGCTTTGGCAAACAGCAAATCATCAACCCTGAGTTCAAAGTCATCAATCCTGACATGAGCTTTGATAAATATACAAGAAGGCTTTAAATCTGCTTTTATAATTTCGGAAACGGGCGGAATAGAATTATCATCAGCTTTTCCCTTATCGTTTGTTTTAAAATAAACCTGTGCCGAGATTAAATATATGCAATACACAATCCCCGCTACATAAGCGTTCCTGATTTCAGCCCATAAATAACGCCAGGAGACATTGTCGGGATTGGTATAGATCAGATCACGTAATAAAAAGCTGCATAAACCGATAATCAGAAATAGCAGCGCTACATTTAAAAGCTCCTTTTTTAAGGTCCAATCATTAATTTGATTTCTTTTTCTGATGTAACCAAGCAAAGTGATATAACTAAAAACAATTAATGCGGGCAAAAGCGCGTGCAGCACACAGATGGTTAAGTAGTTTAATTTTTGTTCGGATATATTTACTGTAAATGGCTTAAACAGATAAAGCGTAATAAACACCAGCAAAAACTGAACAGCGGCAATTTTGGCTAAATTTCCGGATTGATACCTCGCTGGATAAGCTGCTTTTTTGTTAAAAATTTGTGT
>JASLGV010000209.1 GCA_030149995.1 Pedobacter sp. | reverse complement strand
GGCTGATTTGGAAATTTCTTCTGAAGTAGGCTGTAAACAGGCAGGTTTTTCATGGCTCTTGCCGGATAATCTACTTTTTGTTTTTCAGAGTCATACCAAGGATCTTCTTTTCCCCAAACACTGTAAAAACGGCGTTGAAGTGTTTTCATCTGATCCTGAACGGCTTCTTCTGCATAGCCCTGAAGTTTCGAATCGATGGTGGTATAAATTTTTAAACCATCTTCATACAAATCATATCCGTTATCTGTACACCATTTTTCGAGGTACTTGGCCACAGCAGAACGTAAATAAGAATCGCCGTCGCTCGCATCATCCATTTGTCCTTCTTTTAACTGCAAAGGTTGTTTTGTTAATAATGCCAGGCTGTCTTTACTCAGGTATTTGTATTTATTCATCTGACTTAAAACGGTATTTCTACGTTCAAGTGCTTTTTCGGGGTTTTTAATGGGGTTGTATAAGGTGGTACCTTTAAGCATACCCACTAATAACGCGGCATCCGTTGTATTTAATTCTTTTGCTTCTTTATCAAAATAAATACGGCTGGCTGTTTTGATACCATATGCATTGTTTCCAAAGGAGACGGTATTCAGGTACATGGTCAGGATGTCGTTTTTAGAATAATTGGATTCAAGTTTTACTGCAGTAAGCCATTCTTTTAACTTGAATATCAAAGTTCTTACAACAGGTACTTTCGAAAGAAGGCCCTGCGATTTGTTGTAACGCGTGCGGTACAGGTTTTTAGCCAGCTGCTGGGTAATGGTACTGGCTCCGCCATCACGACCAAAACCAATTACTGCACGTCCGAGTGCCTGTACATCAATACCCCAGTGTTTGTAAAAACGAACATCTTCTGTGGCCACCAAGGCATGTACCACGGCGGGTGAAATCTCGTTGAAATTAACCGGTGTACGGTTCTCTTTGAAATAACGGCCGATTAATTTTCCATCGGCTGTATACAGTTCCGAACCCACACGCAGGCTGGGTACTTTAATATCATTATAACCCGGCGAATAGCCGAATAACCACAAAAAATTAAGTTGAAGGGCAGAGAAGAAAATGATTATAAAAAAAAGAACGATGGTCGAATAACGTAAGTACCTGTTTTTAATCTCTTTAAACATATTGGCTTGGTTGATGTTTTGTTAAATGCGCTGAGGCTAAATATAAAAAAACTGCAAATACAAATTAACGTATTTAATTTACTTATTTTTTAGTCTATATTTAAATAATTGATTTAATATTTAATACCCGTTAGCAAATCAGTATGAAGAACGAATTTAAAACATTTATTGTACAGGGAAACAAAAAGTTTTCGATTAAAAATGCTAAAACGGATTTTACCGGAACATATAAAAAGAAACAGGCTAAACAGGATCTGCTCAATGCCAAGACAGAACTGAACCGGTTACAGGAACGGTTATATGCTTCCAATACACATTCGGTACTGATTATTTTTCAGGCGATGGACGCAGCCGGAAAAGACAGCTCTATTTCGCATGTAATGAGTGGATTAAACCCGCAAGGCTGCCAGGTTTTTAGTTTTAAAGTTCCAACCGCAGAGGAATATCAGCATGATTTTTTATGGAGACATTATAAAGCTTTGCCGGAAAGCGGACGGATAGGCATCCATAACCGATCTCATTACGAAAATGTGCTGGTATGTAAAGTACACCCCGAATACATATTAAATGAACACATTCCGGGCTTTACCGATGTTAAAAAAATAAATACCAGGTTTTGGGCCAATCGCTACGAAAGTATACGAAACTTTGAATCGCACCTGAATGCCAATGGCACCGTTATTCTTAAATTCTTTCTGCACGTTGGCAAAGATGTACAGAAGAAGAGATTCTTAAAACGGATCGACGATCCGGCCAAAAACTGGAAATTTTCTTCTGGTGATATAAAGGAACGCGCTCTATGGGATGATTATATGCATGCTTACAAAACGGCTATTAACGAAACAAGCACCGAACAAGTGCCCTGGCATATTATTCCAGCCGATAAGAAATGGTATGCGCGGCTGGCCATCAGCGAAATTATTACAGATAAACTTAAAAGCCTGAACCTTAAATTTCCTGTTTTATCAGACGAAGAAAAAGCCAAACTGGATGGTGCGCGTGTAAGCCTGTTAACCGAAACTTAAAAAGATCTACTAATAAAAACGGGCTTACTTAACACTAAGTGAACCCGTTTTATTTATTCATTTTTTTTACCATAATCCACTTTAAACTTTTTCAGGTCAGATTTATGTGGTTTCTGCCTTTTTAATTCCTGCTGGTAAATTAACTGACCCAGGTTTTTCATAAACGGATAGCAGACCGTTTCGTATTCATATTTACCATCATTATAAATACCGTCTTCATTGCTTTGCACAACCGCTGTCAGAAAAAACTCAATTCCATTTTTAAAATCAACGAAATATGCATTATCAATGATATAACCATAGCTATCGCCATATTTGTTAAAAATCCGGATATCGGGATTAATTTCAGCCTGCGCATCCCGTCCGTAGAATAGCATTTTTGCATACGTTGGCCAAAATTCGCTTAC
>JASLGV010000203.1 GCA_030149995.1 Pedobacter sp. | reverse complement strand
TTTCTATTATAGACTGTTAATTTCTACCATAACATAAGATTATTCATTTTTCGTAAATGTGGTTTTAATGAATTAATAAACCCGGTAAATTTGTCTAAGGCGCAAATATTAAGTGCTAAAGTCAATTTTTTAAAAAACTTTACTATTTTTAACCATCACTAAAAAAGCTCTTATATGAATGTCTTATTCCCGATGCCCTGATTTCTAAACAGAATACTTTCTACGTTCTAAAATTCATTTTCTACCCTTATTATGAAATAATCTGTTTATGATTAAATGTTATTTGATGGGAGAGACTTCCTCACTTCAAAAATTACAAGCATTCATTTTGCCGATTCCTTATCTTAAAATAATTGGAATTTCCGAAGAAGAGTCGGACGATTTGACCCGTATATTTTCGCTGCAACCCGATTTGGTTTTTGCTGACGCTGAATTGATGTACACTTCACCCGAAAAACTTTCCGCAATCAAAGATTTTATACCCTTCGTTGCTTTTTCCCATCAGGAGGAGGATGCATACCGCGCCTTTGAGTGCCAGGCTTTTGATTATTTGAGGTTGCCATTAAAACTGGAGCGTTTTATGATCTGTATCCAGAAATTCCGTCGTTACAGGGAATTGTTACTGAAAAATACATCGTTTCGGACTCCAAAAAATGATAGTTTCTTTATTAAAGTGGATCAAGAAGGAGTGCGTGAAGTATTAATCCATTATGCGGAACTGGTTTATATCAAAGCTTTTCAGAATTATGTAATCCTTCATACGAAAGATACTCAGCAATATTATGCTCACTGTACACTCAGAGAGATGGAAAGTAATTTACCTGAAGATCGTTTTAGCAGGATTCATAAATCTTTTATTGTGAATGATGACCTGATTCAATCTGTTGAAGGAGATATGATTAAAATGAAATATTTAACCGAAGTAAGGCTATATGTTGGTAATACCTATAAAAAGCTTTTTTCCAGTAAGAAGGCAAAGCGAATGCTTGTTAAGCAAGGCACAAAGTTTTCTCCTTTTTTTAATAACTAACAATATAGATATTATATTAAGTTAGATTAAGGTCTTCAACTGGCCATGTAATCCAGCTATTCTTTGCGAGTCAATAATGCTGCAGAATTCAGAAATGTATCCTTGTTCTTATCAGGCAACCCGGCAGGAACCACGCAAGAGAGACTATACATTTTGCTGCCAATCAATATCATACGCATCGAAATCTTTTTTTTCTGAGTGTTTTCAAATCCGGATATGCTATAGGTGGTATATGTTTCCCATTTTCCTATGGTTATATCCCCAAAAGTATAATTTGTTTTTTGGGAAACCATGCCTTGCCGTATTCCATCGGCAAACTGTTGCTGATCTTTTATAGGCTCCAGGCTTGCTGAATCCAAATTGGCGATTATTTTATAATCAAGTATGCCAACAATATATGTTGTGCTGTCGTTATCTTTATAAAGATAGGTTTCAACATTGTTTTTGGTCGTTTCCTTAGGAGTTCCAGGAAATTTTACTGATATATTCTTGTCGAGTTGTTTCGTTATCCAGGAGATTTGAGCCTGAGTAATTGTTGTAAAAAATGCAACAAACAGGAATAGTAGAGCGCTTTTTTTCATGATGTTTTTTACGTAAAAATATCACATAATCTCGATACCAGCAAGTTAAGATCGCTTTGTTTTATGAGCAGCAGGATTTATTGTTTTGTATAGGCGGACAAGGAACTGTTCCGTAGCTACAAAATACGCAGCAATCTCCTTTTAATGGTTTTAACCGTTCCCCGCAATGTTCGCATTCATAAAAGTATTGGCAGGAATCTGTTGGCATGGTTTCAGTTTTCTGGTGTTTACAAGCCGGACAAGTTACGGTAGAAGTAAGGATCGTTTTAGTTGACATAGACTGATTTATTTGTGATTTTATAACCGGTTTCTTTTTCTACGGCAGTTTCCAGTTGGATCAGTGAAACTTGTGTAGAATCAAATTTTACAACAGATTGTCCGGTTCCATAAGAGGTAACAACAGATTGTACACCTTTTTTGCTTTGTAAAGCCTGGTTAATATGCCCTTCGCAGGCGGCACAACTCATCCCGCGGATCTGAAGTACAGATTGTTTGATGTTTGGATTGTTTACAACATTTTGCTGCATGGTGGCTTTTTGAAAATAAGCAGCATAATATGGAAAGGCAGAGAAGGTAATGGAAAGGAGTGTTATTATCCAAAGAAAGCTTTTCGATTGCAGTCCTGTCTTTTTTTCTTCGCAGCCACAAGTGTCTTTTGCAATTGGTTTATAAGCCTGGTAAAAGGAAATACCCAATAAGCATGCCGTTGCTGTGAGTAGATAAGGGCGTATAGGTTCTATCCAGCTAAACATAGAAACCATGCTTCCAACAGAACCGAATAATGCAAATAAGGGCAAAATACAGCATAAAGAAGAAGTAAATGCCAATAATAAGCCCGAACCTAAAAGTTTGTGATTTAATTTGTTCATGCCGGTTATGTGGTTAAGTTCATTTGATTAATCAGGGCGAAAAAGGGCTGAAGTAATTCTAAATGCTCCACTTTAATCGTATAGAAAATGGTTTGTCCTTCCTTTCTATATTCAATGATCTGACCATCTTTCATTTTGCGAAGGTGCTGAGAAACAGCTGGTATGCTCATTTTCAAAATATCACTCAGATCGCAAGGGCACAATTCTTTTTCCTGCTCCAGCAAATAAAGAATTTTTAAACGTACTTCATTTCCGGTTAAGGATAGAATATTAGAAAGTTGTGCAAATGAATGCTCATTTGTTTCAATTTTATGCCTGCAGGTACTAATCTGTGTAGGATTTGCCTTTTCTCTGATGCAATTGTTTACATTTTCCATATTCTGGATTTTAGAAAACAAACTTATTTATATTTAATTATTTAAGCAAATGCTTAAATATAAAAGATCAAATAAAATCCCTTAACCGTAGAAAATTAAGTACATACAAATCTTTTTAAAATGTATAATACTGTTTTACTTTGTGCATTTGTCTTCTGGAAACAATAACCTCTTCACCGTTTGATAAGGTTAAAATGATCTTGCCAATGGAGCGTTTTTCTATTTTGCCAATCAAGCTGATGTTTACCAGTTGCTTACGGTTTACTTTTAAAAATAGTCCTTCTTTCAGTCCGTCCTGTATAGCCTGTAAACTTTTTTGTAAAAGAGGCCGGTGATTGCCAAAGAAAATCTGTGTATAATTTCCTTTAGATTCAAACAGGCTGATTTCTTCTATCGTTACCAGCCAGCTTGCATTCCGGTCTTTAATAAATATTTTATCTTTTAAACCAAGTTTGGTCGTGGCATCCGGTTGAGGTTCTTTTTTTAGGAAAATTTCGGCTTTCTGAATCGCCCTGCTCAGCTTATCGGGCGAGATGGGTTTAAGCAAATAATCGAGGGTATTAAATTCAAAAGACTCGAGTGCATAAGTATCAAAAGCGGTTGTAAAGATTACTGCGGGGATGGTTTTCAGGGTAGCAAGCAGATCAAAGCCACTGCCTCCGGGTAAATGGATATCCAGAAAAATTAAGTCAGGCGTATGGCTGTCAATTAATTCAACAGCACTTTCAACCGTGTCGGCTTCGCCAATTATTTCAATTTGTAAATGTGCATTTAACAAGGAACGTAATTCCTTTCTTGCAAGCCTTGAGTCTTCTACGATTAATGCTTTAATCATTTCCTGATAAAAATATGAATGACCACAAAAGACTGTTCTTCAGAAATAGTCAATTCTGCGGTATCTGCATAGGTAAGTGCCAGTCTTTCCCTTACATTATGAAGGCCTATTCCCAAACTATCTTCCAGATTGGATGAAATTTGAAGAGAACCTGTGTTTTTTACCATAAGATGCAGGATGTTGTCTTCCTGAAAAATATCGATGATAATCTCTCCGCCTTCTTTGTTCATGCTGATGCCGTGCTTAATGGAGTTTTCAACCAGTAACTGAAGAATCATTGGCGGAATGGTTTCTGTAAGCAGGGAATCTTTTACGTTTATAAAATACCGGAGCTTTTCTTCAAAATGTAATTTGTGAATTTCGAGATAGTTTTTGATTACTTCCAGTTCTTCTGCTACAGAAATGGTTTTTTCATTTGTATATTGAAGGGAGTGACGAAATATGTCTGCGAATTTCGTTAACATTTCTCTTGCCAGCATGGGGTTTTCTAAAATCAAGGCCCGTATATTATTGATGGCATTGAACATAAAATGTGGATTAATCTGCGATTTTAAAGTTCCGAGCTGTGCCTTTTGAAACTCAGATTCAAGCTTCCATTTTTCTACCTCATTTTTATGGAATTTTCTGATGAGCTGATAACTCAGATAGAACAAAT
>JASLGV010000196.1 GCA_030149995.1 Pedobacter sp. | reverse complement strand
TAGAAGTATTAAATTCAAATGTTACCGCACCATTGCTGTTATCAGTTGGCGAATCGGCTGCTCTGTATGTTTTAGCTGTTTTAACTTCAATATTAATTGGAAAAGTTTTTACGGTATCGATGTAAGAACGGGTAGCATCGTAAACCGTTATCTTATAAGCCTTGCGCAAAGCATCTGTTGCACCGATAGCCATAATATCACCGTTGTAAAAATCTGTTACGTCGATTACAACACCGGTCGTATCTTTGTTGTAAGCCTTGATTTCAAAACTTGCTAAAATCTGCGAAAGGTTAGAGTTTTGAACAGACTCGTACATATCGCTGTTTGGATCTGCTTTGGTAGAATAGCTTGGTACGCGCACAAAAATTTGTTTCCCTCTACGCTCCCATTTCCAAACCTGCTCGTTTAACTGCTCCCCGCCATATTGCTGATTTCCGACTTTAACGCCTGCCGGTGCTTTAGCCAAACGTGTTACCACTAACATTTCACGGTTAAGGATAGAATCCGGAATTTCAAAATACCATTTATCTTCTACTTTATGGGTTTTAAATAATCCATTGGTTGTTCTGGCTTTCGCTGTAATTACTTCCGAGAATGGTTTTATACCTTCTTTTTTCGGGCCTGCAGCAGGTGCCGCAGCGGCTGGCGCAGCCACCGGTGTTGTACCTGGCTTTGTAGCCGGTTTTTTCTGGGCATAAACACTTGTCGGACAGTTTACGCCAAACGCAATAACACCCGCAAAAGCGAGCATTTTAATTTTTATATTCATGTGTATAAGTTGGTTTAGAGATAAGAGGCTAAAATTAAAATCTTGTTACGTCAAAAACACACTGTATCACCAAAGTTACAAAACAAAATCAAATGCGCTTTTCGAGGGTTACAACCTTGAATATTAGCTTTTTACCACGATAAATCTCCAGAATGATGTTTCGATTGGATTGCGACCGGAAGAGCTCCGTCAGGTCGTTTAAAGAATAACTATCGACCGGTTTAAAATTAACATTAATAATTTCATCATTTACACAAAGTCCTGCCCTATCTGCCGGGGAGCCTTCATCCACATCACCAATAATAACGCTTGGATAGGTACGTTGTTCAAAAAACAAGGTAATTCCGGTCATGTCATATTCAAAGCTTTTACGTCTGAAAACATTTGGTTTCAAATAAATAAACCCCTCATGGTAGTTAAACTGAATGTTGAAACGTTTAAGCAAATCGCCCCCCATGTTACCGTTTCGCTGGCTCAGATCGACTTTACTTGAAATGGTTTCAAAATCCGGAAAAGCGGTTACAACATTTTTAAAAGTATAGTTACCAAATAAAAGCTGACTGGTACGGCCTACAAATCCCTTAATTTCACCACTGATGCTCATGCCCAGATTGGCTTTTATTTTTTTCTCAGGTTGGGGGAAAGCACCACCATTCAGTTCTTCCATTGAAATGGCATGACTGGCACCTGTGTCCATTAAAAATTTTGCCCGTATACGTTCTGATCCTTCGATATCCAGGTCGGCATATACATATGGTTTCATGTTTTGGATTTCAATCGGGATTTTACTTCCCCGATATTTTATTTTTTTTTCATAATCCGAAAAAACCATCCATTTATCACTATAGCGGATGTCAACAATAAAACTGTTAAAAAAATTATAACCTATTAACCCATAAACCTTTAAACCCAGGTATCCCGATAAATTAAAAAGGTCTTTCTGCAAAATAGCCGTAGGAATATTGTTCGCAACGGCATCGCCCACACGTGCCCGTACATTTTGAGAAACAAAAGCCTCTACCTCATGCATCCCCAACCCGGTAATTTTAATTTTACGCATGGTGGCAAAGTTGAGCGAATCGATAATCGTGGGATCTGTAACAATCATCGGCCCTACGCCCGTATCCAGAATAAAATCATACGGTCCCTTTCCATTTACATAAAGCGGAATGATTACCAGATTTTTCACAAACTTAAAAGCCATTCCCTGTGATTTCCGATCTTTAACAAATTCGAAATTCTGAGAGAACCCTTTAAAAGCAGTTTGCAGCAGCAAAAAAATGCCGATTAAGAGATAACGATTACACAAAACTGTTACAAGTTTATATTGGCTTAACAATAATTAAATTTAATAATTTAGATGTGATTATTTACATCTTTTTGCATATGTCAAATTTCCTTCCTTTCAAAAAATTTTATCTGCTGCATATTTTATGCCTCGGCATCCTATTTGGTTGCTCCACACAGCAAAAGATTAAAACCGGGGTGGGTAAAGAATTTAAAAACTCTACGGCTATTAAACAGTATCAGGTCGGTTTTATGCTGTACGATCCGGAGCATAAAACAATCTTGTACCAAAAAGATGCGGATAAATATTTTGTTCCGGCTTCCAATACCAAATTGTTTACCTTTTATGCAGCCTTAAAAATGCTGCCCGATTCTATCCCGGCTTTGCGGTATATTGAAAAAAGTGATTCTTTAATCTTTTGGGGTACGGGCGATCCTTCTTTCCTGCAAAGCGATCTGAAAAGCAAAACCACCTATAATTTCCTGGCATCCGGCAACAAAAAATTGTTCTTTGCCCCGGGCCGGTATCCCGGCAACTTTTACGGAAACGGCTGGAGCTGGGATGATTACAATGATTATTACCAGGCCGAGATCAATGAGTTGCCCATTATGGATAACCTGATTGCCGTAAAAGGATTAACAAATGGCCATTTTAGCATTACGCCTAAAGTTTTTACCAATAATTTTATACCAGATTCTCTTTCAAAAAGTACCTCATTCTATGTAAAAAGAAACTTTTTGGAAAACGTATTCAGCTATGGAAATGCAAAGCCTAAACCCGGCTCTACCCAACAAATCCCGTATAAAACCAGTATTGCCACCACGCTGAACATCCTGGCCGATACGCTGCATAAACCTGTTGGCCTGATTAGTATGAAATTACCAGCAGCGGCCAAAACATTTTACAGCATTCCCCGCGATTCGGTTTTAAAGCAAATGATGCTTCCAAGCGATAATTTTATTGCCGAACAATTGCTGCTCGTTTGTTCGGATCAACTGGGCGACACCTTAAGCACAGAAAAAACCATTACCCATGTACTTAAAAAGTACCTGGCCGACCTGCCGGATAAACCTGTTTGGGTAGATGGCTCCGGGTTATCTAAAATGAACCTGTTTACCCCGCGGGATATGGTTAAAATCTTAGATTTAATTTATGCCGAAACCAACAACCCGGCAAAGTTGTATAATCTGCTGCCTGCCGGGGGAAAAAGTGGCACCCTGCGAAATGCCTATCCTAAAACAGACCATCCCTTTGTATTTGGAAAAACAGGTACCCTTTCGGGTGTACACAATCAAAGCGGATATGTAACGACTAAAAAAGGTAAAACCTATATTTTTTCTTTTATGAATAATAATTTTGCCAAACCAACCGCCGAAGTGAGAAAGGAAATGGTGCGGATTATGACTTATATTCACGATCATTTTTAGCGATACTTTTACCATGCGAATATTTCTAACCGGGTTTCTTTTTTTAATAACGG
>JASLGV010000023.1 GCA_030149995.1 Pedobacter sp. | reverse complement strand
CTCGGTTACAAAGCGTCCGTTAATCAGTTGCACTGCAGCTTTTAAATCGGTGTAGTTAAAGTTATCGAGCATAATCCGGTCGATACCACCTGTACCAAGTGCCTGTTGCAACTCATTCAGGTTGCGCACTTCTATTTCAATCTGCAACGATTTATGTTGGTCTGCAAGATATTTCTGTGCTGCCCGGATGGCATTGGATATACCGCCAGCATAATCTACATGATTGTCTTTGATTAAAATCATATCATATAACCCGATACGATGATTTACACCCCCGCCGATTTTCACGGCCCATTTTTCTAAATAACGTAAACCCGGTGTAGTTTTGCGTGTATCGAGCAACTTTGTATTGAAGTCTTTAAGTAAAGATACAATGCGGTTGGTTTTGCTTGCAATTCCGCTCATGCGTTGCATGCAGTTTAAAACCAGTCTTTCGGCTACCAGAATGGAATGTGTAGAACCACTTACTGTGAGTGCAATATCCCCTACTTTTACAGCGGTTCCATCGCCCATAAAAACCGTTACCTGCAAATCGGGATCGATTTCCTTAAAAATCTCCAGGGCCAGTTCAACACCGGCAAGTACCCCGGCTTCTTTTATAATAAGTTTTGCTTTTCCTTGTGTATTTGCCGGAATGGTCGATAATGAAGTATGATCTCCATCGCCCAGATCTTCGGCAAGTGCATTCTTAATAAACTGATGTATAAGATCTTTATTCAAAATTGTATAAATATGAGCAACAAAAATAACAATAATTTGTTACCCTTACAATCTGAACAAACAGATACCGGCATTAAAAGCGGCAATTATTCTTTAGACAATTCTATTTTTAATTCGGTAATCTGGAAAGCCGCATTCACCTTTTTGAGGGTAATGGAAACCCGGAAGTTTTCTTTGGCTGTGCTTAATATAACAACACCGAAACGGTAACTTGGATTGGCATTTATTTTATGAAAAATACTTGTCTTTAAAGGTGGGTGTTTACTGAAAAAATCTTTCAAAATTTGTTCACCCTGTACTTTTGAGTAGACATCTTCTTCATTTAAAATGATTAATTCGATGGTTGGAGCAAAATTTTTGGCAATTTCTTTCGCATTACCCGCTTTAAAATAAGCCGATAAATCGTCAATAATATCAGCTTGGGGGGCTGTAAACCTATATATCGGCAATAGACTAACAAACAATAAAATTAAGCTCCGGATCATCTCTGTATTTTAGACACAAAAATGTACAGCTAAAATTATGCCATTAGCATATCAAAAAATTGATTTACTTAAATTATATAAACGCAATAAAGCTATATTTGCTTGTAAAATATTAAAACAGCAGAGACCATTAAATGTTTTAGTATTCGAAGATTTAAATTGAAACAATTATGATAAACAATAAAAAGCTTGCGCTGATTATACTTGATGGCTGGGGTTATGGAAAGAAAGATAACGCTGATGCCGCTTACGCTGCCAACACACCATTCTTCGATTCCTTGTTACAGAAATACCCAAATTCAAAATTAGAAGCATCTGGTGAGTCTGTGGGCTTGCCTGCCGGACAAATGGGCAACTCAGAAGTTGGCCACATGAACCTGGGTGCAGGTCGCGTGGTATACCAGGAACTTGGCCGGATAAACAAATCCATTACCGACCACGAACTTCAGCAAAACCCTGTTCTGGTAGAAGCCTTTAAATATGCCAAAGAACAAAACAAAGCGGTACACTTTATTGGCTTAACTTCTAATGGTGGTGTGCATGCTCATATTAACCATTTAAAAGCCTTATGTGATGCCGCACAGGGTGCAGCGCTGGAAAATGTTTTTATCCACGCATTTTTAGATGGACGCGATACCGATCCAAACTCAGGCTTAGGCTTTATTACTGAACTTCAAGATCATTTACAACATTCTGCTGGCAAGCTTGCCAGTATGGTTGGCCGTTATTATGCCATGGACCGCGACAACCGCTGGGAACGCGTTAAGGAAGCTTACGATGTGATGGTAAATGGCATTGGCGAAAAAACACAAGACGCCCTGTCGGCCATTAAAAAATCGTATGAAGCAGGTGTTACAGACGAATTTTTAAAACCGGTTGTTTTAATCCAGGATAACGGAGAGCCGGTAGCCACCATTCAAAAAGACGATGTGGTTATCTGTTTCAATTTCCGCACAGACCGTGGCCGTGAAATTACTACAGCCCTTACGCAAAAGGATTTCCCGGAGCAACACATGCATGCACTGCCTTTGTACTATGTTACCATGACTACGTACGATGAGAATTTCAAAAACGTTCGGGTGGTTTTTACAAAAGACGATTTAACACATACCTTGGGCGAAGTACTGGCCGAAAACAATAAAAATCAGATCCGTATTGCAGAAACAGAAAAATACCCGCACGTAACTTTCTTTTTCTCGGGCGGGCGTGAAGCTGAATTTAACAATGAAAAACGCATCCTGATTCCTTCTCCAAAAGTAGCAACGTACGATCTACAGCCTGAAATGAGTGCTGCAGGCATTACCGACGCCATTACCAAAGAAATGGAAACAGGTTGGGCAGATTTCATCTGTCTTAACTTTGCCAACCCGGACATGGTGGGACATACCGGTGTTTTTGAGGCTGTAATTAAAGCCGTAGAAACAGCAGATAAATGTGCTGAAACAGTGGTAAACAAAGGCATTGAAAATGGTTATTCATTTATTATCCTGGCCGATCATGGTAATTCTGAATTTATGGTTAATAACGATGGTTCTCCAAATACAGCACATACAACCAACCTGGTTCCATGTATTCTGATTGATTCAGATTACAAACACGTTGCCGATGGTAAACTGGGCGATGTGGCGCCAACCATTTTAAAAATTATGGGTATTACCGCTCCAGAAGAAATGACCGGAAACTGCTTGGTATAATGAGTAAAACACAATGGCTTTTCTTGCTTTTACCTCTTTGCCTCTCTTGTGGCCGGCAATCGTCTACAGCACCTGAAGCAGAAAGTAAGGCAGCGTATTTTGACATAAAAACTTTTTTTAATCAAGAGGCCGGCCGACTGCAACAGCTTAATTTACCTGTAAATAAAACGGTATCCGTTAACGGTGTTACAGAAGAAAAAAAGCTGAAGATAGAGAACTGGGAAAAAGAATTTTCGGCTTTTACAGATGCAGATCTGAATAAATCTGCCTGGAAAGGAAGTTTTAAAGTAACGAAGCAGGATCATGCAACTCTTTACACAAGCAGCAGTGATAGAATTCCGGTTAAAGAGTTGCTGGTAGAACAAAAAAACGGAACTGTTACCGGCATTCATTTGGTAATGGCCAATAAAAACGTTTTATACGACTCTACTGATACACTCACCTATTACCCGGACAGCTTGTACCAGCTTATCAAGCGGCAAAAAATCAAGTTGCTGGAAGCAAAAGATTACCGCATTACAACCCGGTTTAAATAAAAAAAGCGCCTTACGGCGCTTTTTTTATTGTCAATTATTTTTTCAGTTATTTCAGACTTGCAATCTGGGCTTTGTCATAAGCAATCCAGTCGATAATATCCTTGCGTAGTGGCTGCAAGGTTAAGACCTTCTGAAAATCGGCAATAGAATTGTTGAAGATGGCAATGCAAGCAGCCTTTTCAGTTGCCTTTTTTACTTTATAAGATTTAAAAATGGCATAATCCTTATAAGCCAGGCCTCTGTTTTGCAACATTTGCGTGTCCTCTTCCCCACTCATCTCGATGGCTTTTGTAAAATCTTTAATTGCAGAAAGGTAAAAATTTTCGCGCATCTGGCTTAAAGATTCTTTCGGATCGTTTGCAAAATTTAAACGTGCCTTACCACGATAGTAATAAGCCGATATCTCTGTTGGCTTCAGAACAATTAAACGGCTGTATGTTGAAATAGAATTTTCAAAATCACCATTTTGAAAATAAGAATACCCAAGCATTTTAAGTACGTTAACATTATTAGGATCTTTGGCATCAGCCTTTTCCAGTTGAGTAACGGCCGTTTTATAATCACCCTTCACCATTGCCTCCATGCTCTTATCGTAATTATTTTGAGCAAATGTACTACCC
>JASLGV010000055.1 GCA_030149995.1 Pedobacter sp. | reverse complement strand
CCCGGATATTCCATACCGCCAATTGCCGCAGCAATGTTTACGGCCATCGGATATGGATATTCAAACCACTGATTAGAATAATGCTCTATGGCAGCCTTGGTATATTCTACCCCACGTCCGTATGCATCCTGACCATTGCTTTCAACCGGCTGTGCGGAAACGGCTAATGCTTTTTTTCCACTTGGCAGGTTAATGCGCGCCGCATCCAGTACAAATGCTTTTGATGAAGCCCAGGCCACATCACGCGTATTGGTCATTTTGTACCTCCAGGTTAATTTATCTTTTGCCGGCCTTGAACCTGGTTTTCCAATTTCAGCTTCGGTAATGATGTGAACCGTTTTATCACTCAGCTTAGCCTCATTCCATCTTTTCAGTTGTTCGGCAGTAAAAACCTCTTGTGGATTTAACAATTCTCCAGATCCCAATACCACATGGTTGGCAGGTGCAGTAATGGCAAAATCTGTATCGCCATATTCACAGTAAAATTCTCCGGCTCCCCAGTATGGAAGGGTATTCCAGCCCAGTACATCATCATATACACACATTCTTGGGTACCATTGTGCAATGGCAAAGATTTCGCCATTCTTGGTTGTTACATGGCTTAAGCGATCTGAACCATCTTTAGGTACAATAAATGAGTAATCGATTTTAATTTTGATCACTTCTCCTGCCGCAGCCAACGGATCTGCCAATCGGATCTGCATACGGGTATCTTCTGTAATGTGGCTGAATTTTACCGGTTTTCCTTTTTGTTCTACCACAACCTCTTTAATTTTATATCCGCCATCTAATTTCTCACCTTGTGCACCATAACGGCTTTTGCCAGAAATAATAGATTGTCCGCGCGATTTTTCAGTAAATAAATTCTGATCCAGTTGTAACCATAAATAAGGTAATTTATCCGGACTGTTGTTCTTATAGGTAATTACAACCGAGCCTGTAACGGTATTTGTCTGATCGTCGATAGAAGCTGTAATGCTGTAATCGGCCCGGTTCTGCCAGTATTTTGCACCTGGATATCCGCTCGCAGAGCGAAATTCATTTCCATTTTGGGTATAAAATAAAGGACTAAAAGCAGCGTGTGGATCATAATTACTGGTGGGTGCAGGGCTCTGTGCAACAACGGCCACACTCCAGATAACCAGTACAATATGTAAAGGGATTAATCTGATAGATTTCAAGTTCATAAAGATTTATAAGTTTATAATGGTAAAGATAAAAAAACCACATTGAAAAATATCAATGTGGTTTTTTTGTTACCAAAGCCTTTTCTAATCTTATTTTAGTTTTGGCAGATCAGCCATTTTTCGCTGTTCCGGTGTTAGCTTTTTCCAGGCTTCGTAAGCACGTGCAGTATAATAACTGTAACGAAACGGCCGCTCTGCTTTTACCTGTTCAACAGAAGGCCTGTATATGAGTATAAAATTTTTCAGGTCGCTGCCCTCCAGTTTCAAAAGAGCACCAACGGTTTTTTCGTTAAAGTTTTGATCGATCTCTTCTAAATAAAGTTCCCTTTCTTCCAGATCGGCTTCCTTAAGCTGCTGTCTTTTGTACTTGCCGTAACCCAGGTTTAAACTAAGCCCGCCAACCTTATCGGTCATTCTCTTACGCCCAAGATTACCTCCTGTACTTAGCAACGTATATTTTTCGGCAAGGGTATCTTTTGCGTTGAGCACTTCTTTATTGATCTTCGCGCCTTGAATATCTACCTGCTGCAAATCGTTTGTCTTTACCGGCAGATAAATGGTCTTATTCAAAAGATTCGTTAAATAAAGCGTATCGGTATGATAGCCTACCAACGAAAACTCCAGTACATCGCCCACATTGGCTGCAATGGTAAATTTACCGTTGTTATTGGTGCTGCTTATTTTCTTGCTGGTCAGGTTACGTACCGTAACGCCTGGCAGGGAAACATTTTTTTTCGAAAAATCGAATACAGTACCCGTTGTTACAGTTTGAGCAAAAACGCCAAAAGGCAGTGCAAGGAATAAAAATAAGATGAGTTTATACATATTCAAAAATAAATTTGTAGCACGGTTTAAGCTTGTTTTTAACAAACTTTAACATTATAACAAACACTTTAACCAAGTGTTTTTGAATATTGAATTTCATCAAAACCGATAAGCACGGCTTTCCCGTCTTTCTCTACAACCGGTCTTTTAATTGCACTTGTGTTTTGCAGCAAATAATCAATGGCTAACGCCTGGTTTACAATGGCCGCCTGTTCTTCTTTGGTCAGTTTTTTCCAGGTTAAACCTTTTCGGTTAAGTACTGTTTCCCAGCCAAAAGTTTCGCACCAGCTGTTTAACTTTTCTGCACTGATTCCTTTCTTTTTAAAATCATGAAATTCAAAATCAACGCCGTGTTCTTTAAGCCAGTCCAATGCTTTTTTTACTGTGTTGCAATTGGGTATTCCGTAAATAATCATTGTTTAAATATTAATTATCCTCAAAGGTATTAAAATTTAATTAGCCGGATTTACCGCTTCCCTTTACATCGTCGTTGTTGATGCTTCTCTCATTTTTCTTAATTGAACCTTGCAGCTTACCGAAACGCCAGTTCAAGCTTACATTGAACCTTCTGAAATAGTTTTCAGAATAACTGTCCTGGATAAAGTTTAATCCTTCGGTATGGTTAGAATAAGCTCTGAATTTTTTTAATGGATTTACTGCCGATGCAGAAAGGGTTAACTTATCCTTAATAATGTCTTTGCTCCCGCTAAAGGCCAGATAGTAGTAAGAATTTGATTTTCCCTGCAACATAACCTGTGGTGCACCGTAATTAAAAGAGAAACTGGTTTTCCAGGTATTTTCAAACTTATAGGTTGTGTTCATGTTTCCGTATCCGATCAAACCTTTATTTTTAGAGAGTATTCCGCTTACCATACCTTCGATCCAGGTATAACCAATGTTTCCACCCATGCTCACATTAAATTTCGGTGTAATCGGGTAATTGATGTTGATGTTGGTGGTTAAACTACGGTCTTTACCAATATTTTCTTGTGTAATATGCGTGATGTTTGTTGCCGGATCAAAGATGTAAACGGTTTGCTGCGTATTATTGGCAAAATTGTAGCTTAAACCCAGGTTTATACTTGCTTTTTTGAAAGAACTGTATGTAAGCTCAAAGTTATTGCTTAACACCGCTTTCAGATCCGGATTTCCATATACCTCATAATTTGGATTTGATTTGTCAACAAACGGATTCAGGTCATAAATTCCCGGGCGTTGAATACGCTGTGTAAAACCTAAATTCAAATTGCTGTTATCTTTAAATTTCCGGTTAACCGACACGGCTGGGATTATGTTAAAATAATGTGTTTTAAGCGTAGAGTTGGTGGTTTTAAAATCAGCACTTACATAAGTACCTTCTGCCCTTACACCGGCTTTAAAATTCCAGTTATTCAGATTTATCGCGTAACTGTTATAGGCACCAAAAATATTCTGGTTGTTTGAATAGGTATTGGATTGAGCCGGGTCAATTAAATAATCGTTTAAAGTACTATTGAAATTCAGATATTGGAAATCACTGTCGTTATTTCTCAGAATTGCCTTAACACCTGCCTCAATTTTCACTTTTTTAACCGGGTGTACATAATCCACCTGTATGGTCTGCTCCAATGCCTTGTTATCATTATGCTGTTTATAATCCGGAACGGTGTAGTTAACCCGGTTGGTGCTTAAGATCCGGTTATCCTGTGGTTCTGAAGAACGGTCGTAACGATAAGAAAAAGTAAGCAAATGTTCTTTATTATCTTTAAATCCAAGCTGATAGTTCAGGTTACCCTGCCAGCCTCCCCACGTATACTTGCTTAAACGGTCCAGATCGTAAGCGCTATATGCACTACCGTTATACAGATCAAAATGCTGGAAAGAACCTTGCTTATTATAACCGCCATATGGATTAATCTCACCGGTAATCAGGTTTAAGGAGTCTATTTCGTAACTTAGCTCAGCACCCCCATAGCGCCAGTTATTACCTTTATTGGCTCTTGTCCCTTCGGCTGTTAAACTGGTTGGAACGGCACCTGTTGTTATACGAAACTCCCTGTAAATTGTATTGCCGGCACTGTAATATCCGCTGCCTCCGTATGCAGTTAAACCAAAACGGCCTTGTTTAAGTGTAAAGTTTGCGCCAATACCTGGTCCTCCAACCGGAAACTGGTGCCTTAAATTCACATTTCCATTATATCCGTTATCGGCATTTTTATTGGTGATGATGTTAATAATACCAATCAAACCTTCACTGTCGTATTTTGAGGGTGGTGTTGTAATAACCTCAATTTTCAGGATCGATGTAGCCGGCATACTTTTCAGTACATCTTTAGGGTTACGGGCCAGCATTCCGGATGGTTTATTGTTGATTAAGATTTTGTAGCTCCCGCTGCCTTTCAGCAATACATTATCATCAGCATCCAGCGATAATAAAGGAACTTTACGCATCATATCTAAGGCCGTTAAAATTTTGCTTTCCGGATCGGCCTGTATATCGTAGCTGATGCGATCTACCTCTTGTTTAATCAGTGGTTTTGTTCCCACTACAGCCACTTCACTTAAATTATTAACCTGCGATTTAATCAGGATGGTTTTAAGATCTAAGGTTTTATCGGATGCCGACAAATCAATGGCCATGTTTTTAGGTTCGAAACCAACCGCAATCGCCGTAATGGTATATTTACCAAAAGGAATATTGGTAAATACAAAATTTCCAGTGGCTTCTGTTAACACCGTTTTTATAACCTCCTTATCTTTTTTAAGGGCGATGGTTATGAAATCCTGTGGTTTTTTAGAAAGTGAATCGACAATTATGCCTTTTATACTTCCCGTAGTTGTTTGTGCCCATAAAGTAGAAGCTGTAAAAACAAAAAGACATAGCAAGAGCGCAGCACGCAGGTAATTTTTTTTCATGAATAGGGTAATAAGGCACCTAAGTGCATTTTGTATCTGTTGTATTGTTTAGGTTATTAAAATGGAATGATGCAAACATCCTCCATTTTCCATAAGACGCCACTACCTACCCATTCGTTGCAGCAAAAAAAATATTTTTTCTTAACCTATTGTATTACAGATAAAAAAAACACAATGAAATAACAATTTTTCAGGATGTTATCCATTGTAAAACTTAGCATTATTTAAGGCAGCATAAGATTTAATCAGGCCGCTGTAACCTACAGTCTTGTAACAAATTAGCATATATAAAACTTTATCCTAAAAAAGAGCTATTTTCCCAATCATTTTATTCAAAAACTATTATATTTCAATACTCATATTATCTTTACCGATATTTAGCATAAAAAATCATCCCCGGTATATTAAATACTGAAATTAAGTAATATTAAAATGTTTAAACTTTCCTTCAAACAGCAGGTATTAACCGGCTTTACAATATCATTGATATTTGTATTCATTGCTGCATTAAGTTCATTTTTAAGCATCCAGTCGCTAAGCAGAAGTTCGG
>JASLGV010000054.1 GCA_030149995.1 Pedobacter sp. | reverse complement strand
TTTTTAAAAATCTCCCGCTTAATCAGCTCCAGAAAACAACGGGTCGTTGCTTCCACATCGGCGGTTGCATTGTGTGCTTCGTTAAAAGGAACCCCAAACAGGTAACTGTGCAGTTCCGTTAAAGTTGGCAGTTTAAAACGTCCGCCCCGCCCGCCGGGTAATTTTAGTAAATCGGCCGTTACCTCGGTACAGGTATCCAGAACAGGCAGATCGGCCAGGTTATTTTCTACGCCAAAACGATAGAACTCACTGCCCATAATTTTAACATCGAAACCGATGTTCTGACCAACGATAAATTTAGTCTTGCCAAGCACCTCTTTAAACCGGGCCAGCATATCATCAAATTCAATTCCCTGCTCGGCAGCCAGTTCCGTAGAAATACCGTGAATACGTTCTGCATCGTACGGAATGTTAAAACCGGCTGGCTTAACCAGGTAATCCTGATGTTCAATAAGCCGGCCCATCTCATCGTGCAGCTGCCAGGCAATCTGGATACAGCGCGGCCAGTTATCGGTATCGGTAATCGGAGCGTTGTAATTACGTGGTAAACCAGTGGTTTCGGTATCAAAAATCAGGTACATATATTGCGATCGGAATTAACCATTTAAAATTATAAACGGTTCTTCAAAAATAAGGATTTTGACGGCCTAAGTTGTCAGCAAATTATCAACATAACACCTTCTTTTTAATGGAGATTTGTTAACAGCTTAAAGACTGCCTGTTGTGTAAAAAGATACATCTTTTTTTTTTTGTTATCAACCGCTAACCGCAGCGCTGGGATGGTCAGTAAATTATAAAGTTTTGAAAAGGATTTTTTAAGCCTATATTTATTTCTAATTTCGATTGATAATTTAACAGCAAACCAATAAAATAAGATCATATGAAAGTAACGGTTGTAGGTGCAGGCGCAGTTGGCGCTACATGTGCCGATAATATTGCCCGCAAAGAATTAGCAAATGAGTTGGTACTATTGGACATTAAAGAAGGTTTTGCTGAAGGGAAAGCAATAGATATGATGCAGACGGCAACCCTTTTAGGTTTCGATACAAAAATTACCGGTGTAACAGCCGATTACAGTAAAACTGCCGGATCGGATGTGGTGGTTATTACATCAGGCTTGCCCCGTAAACCCGGCATGACACGTGAAGAATTGATCGGTATAAACGCCGGCATTGTGAAAGGTGTTGCCGAAAATATTTTAAAATTCTCGCCAGAGGCCATCATCATTGTAATCAGTAATCCAATGGATACGATGACCTACCTGGCTCTTAAATCTTTGGGCTTACCCAAAAACCGCATCATCGGCATGGGCGGAACTTTAGATAGTTCGCGTTTTAAATTTTATCTTTCACAAGCATTAAACTGCAACCCCAACGATCTACAGGGCTTTGTAATTGGCGGTCACGGGGATACCACCATGATTCCTTTAACCCGTTTGGCAACATATCAGAGTTTGCCGGTAAGCAACTTACTGGATCAGGCTGCCTTAGATAAAGTAGCAGCCGATACCATGGTTGGTGGTGCTACTTTAACCGGTTTAATCGGTACTTCTGCCTGGTATGCGCCGGGTGCAGCGGGTGCAGCACTGGTTGAAGCTATTTTACGCGATGAAAAGAAACTCTTTACCTGCTGTGTTTCGCTGGAGGGTGAATATGGTCAGAACGACATCTGTTTGGGAGTGCCTGTAATTATAGGGCGCAACGGATGGGAAAAAATAATTGATTTTGGATTAACAGACCAGGAACAGGCCGCCTTTAACAAAAGTGCAGAAGCTGTTAGAAACATGAACAATGTACTGGCAGAAATGAACCTGATCTAAGGTATAGCATAAAAAATCTTTCCTGGCTTACAGGAAAGATTTTTCTTAATATTTAGCATAAGTTAAACGGCGAACATCTTCATTTTATTAATATTCGATTGGTTTTATTATACTATTCTTTGCAATTAGCCTACTTTTACAGCCGTAAAGCTTTGCAATGAAAAATATTATTATTCCTTTAAAACTGATTAATCTACAGGACGATGGTTTCCACCTCCTGGCAGAAATTGTGGTTTTTGGTGAAAAACATTATGCTGTTTTAGATACAGGTGCTTCCAGAACTGTTTTTGATAAAGCACTCATCGAACAACATCTTTCCGAAACCCTGCAACTCAACGACGAAATTAATGCGGCCACCTTATTTACCACCACCAGTACCATACAGGCAACCATTCCTGAACTAAAGATTGGTTCCCTCAAAATTAAAAACTACGAAACTGTTGCTTTCGACCTTCAATCGGTAAGTGAAACCTATCAACAGTTTGGACACCCGCCCGTTGCATGCATTATTGGCGGCGATATTCTGATGCAGCACAATGCCGTAATCAATTACAGCAAACTGCGCTTAAAACTGAGCAAATAAATTCTTTTCCTGATGAATATCATTTTAAATAAAACATTTTAAAGGATATTTGTAAGGTTATGAAAAAGTACCTGGTTGTGTTTTGTCTCATATTCTGGGCTGGTTTAATTGGCGGTATCAGCTTTTTAGAAGCCCCGCTAAAATTCCAGGCACCCGGCATCACCATACCTCTTGGACTTGGCATTGGTCAGCTTGTTTTTCAGGCGCTCAACAAAATAGAAATTGTGCTGATGCTGATTATCCTCATTGCTGCTTATGGTACCCCCCTTCGGAATTTAAAAGGTGGTTTACTGTTACTGGTTTTGCTCATATTAGTGATCGACACCTTCTGGTTGCTCCCCCTGCTGGATGAACGGGCAAAACTCGTGCTGGCCGGCAATCCGCCAAAGGAAACGCTCCATCATATTATTTACATCACCTTAGAAGTAATTAAATTTCTGGCACTCATTACTTTAGGCTTTACAATGCTAAAAGATTTACCCCATGAAAAAAGATATCGAAAACCGGACTGATTTAGTTGTATTAGTAGATACTTTTTATCAGAAAGTACAGCAAAATACGCATATAGGTCCTATTTTTAATGATGTAGCAAAAGTCGACTGGGCACACCACCTGCCAAAGATGTACGATTTTTGGGATAGCATTTTATTTGGTTCTGCCATTTACAAAGGGAATCCAATGCTTAAACATTTTGAACTAAAAAATAAAGCAACATTAAATACCGAAGCGTTCGAAACCTGGAAAAATATTTTTTATCAGACGGTTGATGAAGTATTTGAAGGTGAAAATGCCAGCCTGATTAAAGAAAAGGCACAATCCATCGCTGATCTCATGCATTTTAAACTCAACCAACCTATATCAAGGATAAATATTGTCTAATTCTTTTGAAGTTCGTGAGTTTGTTTTTTAAATTTAAATAACTAAACAAATTCTAAGATATGAAAGCTTTAAAAATCTTACTCAGTATTATTGTTATACTGATTATTATTATTGTGGTTGGCGGATTTTTTCTGCCAAAAACATATTCTGTAAACCGCTCCATTGTTATCAATGCGCCAGACAGTGTTATTTACAAAAACATTGCTGATTTTAGCGAATTTACGAAATGGAATCCATGGTCAAAGATGGAACCATCGGCTAAAATTACCATCAGTGGCCCTGCTTCTCAACCTGGCCATTTATACGAATGGAAGGGCAAACAAACCGGTGAGGGTTCTATGAAAATTGCAGCGGTAAAACCGTATTCGCAGGTTAACATTGATTTGAACTTTTTAAAACCTTTTAAGAGTTCGGCCATTACAACATTCGACATTCAACCAGAAGGAAAAGAGCAAAAAGTTACCTGGACCATGAGCGGCGAACAAAACCTGGTCTCCAAATGGATGTGTGTATTTGTAAGTATGGATAAAATGATCGGAAAAGATTTCGAAAACGGACTTAAAAGTCTGAAAGAACAATCTGAAACAGCGCATTAATCTAAAAGCCTCTCTTAAGACAGAATTAAGAGGGGCTTTTTCTATATTTTTCCTTCCAGGGCAAACAATTTTGTCTGATTTTGGTTAAAAAAGCGATTGATTTTTAGTTTCCCACAACAAAGATTTTGTAATTAGCCATTTTTTAGATTATTTGCTGCCAGATGAATTTATTACTTGTAGAAGACGAGCCAAATGTTGTTTCTGTTATTTCCAGAGGATTATCCGACGAAGGTTTTACAGTAAGCATAGCGCCTGATGGCTTGATCGGCAAGCAAATGGCTTCACAAAATCATTTCGATTTAATTATCCTGGACATTATGCTTCCGGGGATAAACGGCCTGGAATTGTGTAAAATTATTAAAGAGCAAAAACCCAATACCCCCATTATTATGCTTACCGCTCTGGGTACAACCGAAAATGTTGTAAATGGCCTGGATAATGGAGCAGACGATTACCTGATTAAGCCTTTTAAATTTGCAGAACTTTTTGCCCGGATCAGAACCCTGTTAAGACGCTACAACGGAACAGCAACCCTCGATCAGGTAATTACCATTGCAGATCTGCAGATAAATTTAACTGCAAAAACGGTGAAACGCAACAACCAGGATGTAATTTTAACCGCAACAGAATACCGCCTGCTGGAGTTTATGGCTAAAAATAAATCCAAAATCCTTTCGCGGATTGATATTCTGGAAAGCGTGTGGGATATAGATTTCAACCTCGGAACCAATGTTGTAGATGTATATGTAAACTATTTACGTAAAAAAATAGATAAAAATTCCAGTCAGAAACTAATACACACGGCGGTTGGATTGGGCTATATCCTAAAAGAAAGATAATGGAAATAGCCAAAAAAATAACCCTTCTTTTTGCCATCTTATCGGCCATTATTATTTCTCTTTTAAGTGGATTTGTCTGGTACTTCTCGAACGAATTTGCTTTCGAAGATTTTTACAAACGGCTGGAAGCCCGGGTTAACATTGCCGCGCAAATAAAAATTAACAAGGATGCCAATAATCATGTTTACGCCAAGATGCGTAACCAATATCTCGAACGCCTGCCTTCTGAAAAGGAATTTATCATCGAAACCGGCAATCCAGAAGTAATGGTAGACCGCGAGCTGCCCAAGAGTTTTTACAACCGAATCCATGCAGGTTTAATGGCCAG
>JASLGV010000493.1 GCA_030149995.1 Pedobacter sp. | reverse complement strand
CTGCATGGCCTTGCTTCTCAGATGCCTGGATTGAGATACAAGCGCCGAACTAAATTCAATTCTTGTCATAATATATGTTTTTAGGGTGATGTAAGCAAAGAAGTTCAAATCACATACCAAAAGAAGTTCTCAATTTTCAGGATCTGTTTGCAAAATCACCGTTCAAAACATAAAAAAGCAGCGTTTAAAGCAACAATTATTTTTTTAAAATAAAATATACACTACAAAAAAGATTGTTTTTTGTCCAGATTATTGAACACCTGTTCAGATCAGCTATTTCTCAAGATCTATTTCAAAAAGACTAAAACTTCCATTCAGGTAGTGTGCTGGTAAACCAGTAGCATCTTTAATGGACACAACACTGGAATCAACATTGCACCAGGCAAAATGTTTACCCTTCAAAACCGGTTCAATCATTGCATTCGCCTTAATTACGGTATGGAGTGGAATGAAAAGCTGGAGATCGCATTGAAAACAATCGGAACCCTTGCCAAAAATCAATATACATAAGTTATATGTCCGTATAATTTCAAATCAGCCCCGCAACATAATTTCTACTTTTAATAGAAATTATGTTTTTGCATAAACATGCAGTAAAATACCGGCAAGGGCCAGCAGGCTCAGAAAGATATTCAGCCTGAAATGCATCTTCCAGTTTAACCGTGCAAATAATCCGCCGCAGGCACAGGGTACACGCTCATATATCTTAAAAACAGCACCGCCAACATATAACGTAAACAGTAACAGCATAAAAAAAGAAAGATATAAGCCGGTCAGATGAAAAGGATAGACAATTAATAATATAACCGCCAGCAATTCTGTAAATGGAACCAGAAAGACAAAAATTTTCCCAATCCAGGGCGGAAAAACCTGTAGAGACATTTCCTGCTTAAATTTAGAGAAGTTAAAAAGTTTTGAAAAGGCTGCATACAGCCAAAGAAGAATTAAAAGAAATGTAATAATAAGGCTGAATGGATTGGTGTGCATAATCAATAGATTTATACAGCCAATTTAACAGTCAATTAATTAATAAAACAGGGTCAAATGTCCCAAAATTAACATCATCCTGTGCAGTTTTAGAGGAAACAAGCACGATCTGCTTGTTTCCTCTAAAATATGGCTATAAGGAATTTATCTTAATGTTTTGGTGCGCACACGGTTAAGGGTTTTCCTCGAAACGCCCAGATAAGAGGCAATCAGTTCAACGGGTACCTTAATCACAATGGCGGGGAAATTAATATTCATATTTTTATAGCGGCTTTCAACCGTTCCATAAATAAGCTCAAACACCCGGTATTCCAGCCGAGCATTTAAATCTTCTATTTTCTCCTGAAAAGATTTCATAATCTCTGTATAGGAATTCATCAGCACATTAAAATCATCAAAATGGATATAAGAAAGGTTACTCTTTTCAAGCGTTTCGATATAAGAAGCAGAAGGTATCTGCTTAAAGAAACTACTGGAAGCGATAATCAGCTCTAATTTATTCCAGAAAAGGTAAGGTATTTTTTTACCATCACGCAAAATATAAGCCATGGCAAAGCCCTCATCAATAAACCACATAAAACGTGGAATTTCTCCCTCTCTTAATAATATGTGATGGTTATTGACAACCTTTTTTCTGACCATCGAATTGAAGAGTTCTCTCAATTCGGCATCATTAAACTTATTGCCTGCAAGTTTTTTAAAAAAATGTTCATTTTCCATAAGAAGCATTATTAGATGGTTTAAGTGAGTTATGGTATTAAAAGCGCTGTAATAATAAGTTAAGATACAGATAATTAAATAGATACATTCTCTTATGTATGAAAATCGTAACAAAATTTCAATTTTCAAAAACTTTTTTACGTTTTAAATGGTTCATTGTCAATGTTGTGAATGGTCCTGTAAATTATTTTCTATATTAGCAGCGACGCTCTGTAGACTAAAATTGTATTAAAAATGATTGGGAGATCAATTTACGTTGTTTATAACGGAGCATATGGTCATATTGAAGATATTGAGGCCGTTTTTGAAACCCGGGAACAAGTAGAAGCTTTTAAAAAACGATTTGCTAAAAATGTTCCTTTAAAAGTATATAAAACAATACTGAACCCTGCTTTTACATCAATACCAGAAAAGGTACCTTATTTGGTATCCTTTAACCGTTCTGATTCTGAACCGGATCAGGTAACTCTGTTATGCGGTATAGAAGAGTGCCAAAAGGCCATAAAAGGGACTGTTGTAACAGAAGATTATTTCACTTATATCTATTTAATGGCTGATAATAAAACCGACGCCATCCGTTTAGCCCGATTGGAAAACAACAATTTTCTGCAGACGGATAATGCTTCCTTATCGCTCTGATTATCCAAAATTAAACGGCCTGTACACTTGAATTTACAACAAGATTTTTAATACCCACAACCGTGGGTATTGTTTTTTTAGCGTATTTGTAAAATGAAGCCTTTTTACGCAGAATTGGCTCTCCCAAAAAATTCATTTTTTAGGCAAAAGTGCGTTTAAAGGTACGCCAGGGTGGAGAAAGCAGGGGAAAGTTAAATGATTTCTATATAATATTTTTGTATACAGAAAAAGAAGTTTTCTAATTCTGTACCAGAATTTAAACCGGGTACAACCGGTTTGAATAAAGATCAAATATAAAAGTGTTACATAATGAAATTAAAACCACAGCTTTTGTTCTGCCTGATGCTGATAGCAGCTTTTAATAAGTTGTATGCACAACAACTTCCCGTATGGACAGATGCCGGTAAAAATGTTATACCTGCCGACTGGCTTGTGAAGCCAATTGCACAAAAAGCACAATTTTTGAGCAGTAAGGATGGAAAGGATATTATTTTATACAACGGACTTGTTAAAAGAGTATTCAGGTGCCAGCCAAACATGGTATGTACCGGTTATGAAAACAGGCGAAATGGTAAGCAACTCATCCGGGCCCTGACTGAAGAAGCAAGAATAACCATTGATAACCAGACGTATAATATAGGTGGACTGGTTGGCCAGCAAGAAAAGGCTTATCTGAAAACCGAGTGGCTCGATCAGCTCAAACCCGGCGAAACAGACTTCCGATATAAGGGATATACCGTTTCCGATTTGAAACCAGTCTTAAACTGGAAACACGATGGTTTCTGGTTACCCCGGCAACAAGAAGCAACAGGTAAAACAATTTCTTTCAAATATACTCCTGTTGTGCAACAATTACAGGGAATAGAAGTGTACGTTAACTACACCTTGTACGATGGCCTGCCTTTAATGGTTAAATCCTTGCAAATCGTAAATAACGGTAAACAAACACACAAAATTAACCGGGTAGTAAATGAAATCTTAAACCTGGTTGAAGAAGAAAGTACTGTAGAGGGCGATTTCAATAAGCTGCGTAAGCCTTCCGGTATTTATTTTGAAAGCAACTATGCCTTTAACAATGCCATGAACTATGCCAGCAGCGACCAGACTACGCACTGGAAAGCAGACTCTACTTATACCTCTCAGGTTCATTACCGCTTTCAAACACCAGCCAGGGTAGAGATCTACCCCGAGCAAGGTCCGGGCATTTTGTTAAAACCTGCGGGTATATTTAATTCCGTTCGTACTTATGAACTGCTTATTGAACACGACGATCGGGAAAGCCGCGGACTGGCAATCCGGAAAATGTACCAGGCAGTGGCCCCATGGACATCTGAGAATCCAATTTTCATGCATCTGGTAAGTGAAAACGATGCTTCCGTAAAAAATGCCATCGATCAATGCGCAGCTACGGGATATGAAGCCCTTATTTTAAGTTTTGGCAGTCACCTGAATGTAGAAGATACCAGCACGCAGAATTTAAACCGCTGGAAAGAAATGGCTGTTTATGCGCACAATAAAGGGATAAAGATTGGTTGTTACTCGCTTTTCAGTTCGCGCAGCATCAGTCCAGATAACGATGTAATCAATCCTAAAACCGGCAAACCTGGCGGTGCTTTTTTTGTAAATGCACCTTGTTTTGGTAGTGCCTGGGGGCTTTGGTATCAAAACAACATTAAACATTTTTTCAGCTATACAGGCTTTGATATTTTCGAACATGATGGCCCGTATGCGGGGGATATTTGCGCATCTGAAAAACATCCCGGACATCAAAATGCCGAAGACTCCCAATGGCAGCAGATCAATATTCAAAAGGATCTGTACCACTGGCTCAACGAAAGAGGCGTTTACATCAATGCACCGGATTGGTAT
>JASLGV010000482.1 GCA_030149995.1 Pedobacter sp. | reverse complement strand
AGTCTGCATACGGCCAATTAAAAGACCTACGGTAACCGTTACCAGTAAAACAGCTGCCGACAACCAGTAAACCGGAAATTTACGTTTCCTAACTGGAGCAATTTCCCCTTCAATCTGGTTCCACAGATTGGCAGGAGGTGCCATTTCTGCATCAGAAAAGGCATCCTTAAATAATTTATCGAAATCTTTATCCGGCATATGTTGCATAATCAAAGCCCTCCATTTTTATAATTTCCTCTTTCAATATCGAACGTGCTCTCGAAAGCTGCGATTTACTGGCCCCCTCTGTAATGCCAAGTGTTTCGGCAATCTCCCGGTGAGAATAACCTTCTATTGCATACATGTTAAAGATGATGCGGTATCCATCGGCCAGCTTCTGAATTACCCGCATTAAATCCTGCATCCCCAGCCGGCTAAAATCAAAACCTGCCGAAGGTTGTTCATAAGCCGCTTCAATTTCCACCACCTGTAAACCGCGTTGATTTTTGCGGTAGCTTTCAATAGCTGTATTCACCATTACCCTCCTAATCCATCCTTCAAAAGAGCCATCGCCCCGGTATTCCTTTATTTTCCTGAAAACCTTTACATAGCCCATCTGTAAAACATCTTCAGCCTCCATCCGGTCTTTTGCATAACGCATGCAAACAACCATCATTTTAGAGGCCGTTTGCTTATACAACAGCTCCTGCATCTTCCGGTCTCCGGCTTTACAGCCTTCCAGCAAATCGTTTATTGTATAGGTTTTGGCCAACTTCATTTTGTGTTTGTATATAGAAGATGTACGTTTCGCAGAAATGGTTGCATGAGGTGTTAAAAAAAGTTAATAAATGTAAAAATAATTTTAAATGCACGTTAACAATAAAAAAGGCAAACCTTTATGGGTTTGCCTAAATAACTGTTTTTCAACTGCAATCAGTTATTTTTTCACTTTAAACAGTTTAAAATCCTGCTTATAGGTTAGGAAAAACGAATGATTAAACTGCAATTGTTTATCGGTATGATCCAGATCAATATGTGGTTCGAACCGGACATCGAGGTATAAATGCGGAAGCAGTTCCTGTTGGTAAGCATACCGAAGCGCAACAATTTTTCTGCTGTTCTGCTTAAAACCTGCATTGTACAGGTTATCTGAAACCGACTCGTACAAAGGCATACCTTTTATCGAAATGAAGTTATTGCCCTGCCAGTAAGAAGCAACCAGGCTTCCCCATTTACTTTCTACCCCGGCGTTAAGCCATAAACCAAAACCGCCCTGGTAAGCCCTTCTCTTTTCGGGAGAAAAATCTTTGTATACCGCTATGTAGTTATCCGTATATACCTGTTTAATATTTTGACCAATGGTTTTATGGAGTTTCAACCCTGCGGCACCATTAAATAAGGTACTGATGGGAATATCTTTCAGTACATCAATTTGTCCGCCCTGGTGAAAAACCATAAACTGGGCCGGAAAACTCAGCTTCCAGTCGTTGTTTTCGGCAAGTGTCGTTTCGGTCGATACACCGCCAATAATTTCTTCTTTTGCCGGATCTCCCTTGTAAATCATTTTCTGCCAGGCAATCCAGGCATCCAGGCTAAATTTTTTCTTATCAATCAGGAATTGTGTTCCATACTCTATCGGATTGGTCAGCGTACGTTCAAAATCATAAATCGGCTCTATATATTTATGCTGAATGCTTCCTTCGAGTGAACCAAAAATAAGGGTCAGGTCTTTTTTATGGTACCTTAAACTGAACAAAGGTTTTGCATCGTAAATACCGCTGTTGCCAAAATCTTTACGAATGTATGCACCGGCGGTAATGGCCAGGTTGGGATGTGCATAATATACAATTTGCGGCTGCAACTGCGTACCATACAAGGTATACCCATCATGAAAATCATTGCTGTACTCGTAATTCCGTACGAAGTTAAGGTTGTAAAAATTAAAATGAACCTCGTTGGTTAAGCTGCTGTCTGGCCTAATTCTGTTTTCGAGCGCCTGCTGGTTAAACTGTGCAGAAACAAAAAGGGAGCTAAAGCTAAAGGTGGTAAGGAGTAAGCCCTTTATAAGGGCCTTATTTTTAAACATGTGCTTTATATTTTATCGCCCAAATTTAGAATAGTTTTTGATTTTTTTACCTGCACATGTAAGTAAGTTTACCAAAAGGCAACAAAGGCAGTATCCGGTGGTTAAAAATATTACTGGTTGTGTCTGGCGCGGTATCTTTTATACCATTTAACGGCAATCATAATAATCAGTGCCAGTCCCATAATGCCAATTAATCCGTAGATCCAGTTAATGGCACTTTTAAGGATTACGGTAAACACAATGGCCACCATAAATATGGTTGCCAGCTCACGCCAGAAACGCAGCTGAAGACTGCTCAGTTTAAAGACATTATTTTTTAGTTGCTTCACAAGCAGCTGGCATATAAAATGATAAATCAGTAAACCCACCACAAAAGAAAGCTTTACCCACATCCAGTCCATTTGAAGAAGTCCCGGATTTAAGCTGAGCATGGTAACACCTGCAAGTACCGAAATGAGCATGGCAGGCGTTGCAATAACTTTCCATAAAGTCGCTTCCATCTTCGTAAATTGTTTAATCAGGATGCTTTTCTCAGGTTCTGGTTTATCATTCGCCTCTGTATGATAAATAAAAAGACTCAGGATATAGAACAGTCCTGCCATCCAGCTGATGACAAAAACAATGTGAACGGCTTTGAAATATGGGTAATATTCTAATAAAGACTCTATCATTAAATTTTATTTCTTGTAGAAAACAGCTTGGCTTTAAAGTATCGGATAAAATAGTTTCTACCAAAATCGTCAGGGCAGGTAAAATCCCTAATTTGGGTTACGGAGGTATTAAAAAGCTTGCCCCCTCTTTCCATTAACCACCTTATTAATTGCTTAACGGGTAGGCTATCTTCATCTTACAATGATTTAACAGTCATAAATAATTATATAATTAAATATAAAGATTTACGACTGCTATTCAAAGTTCTCTATCGGGAATTCAGTCCTCTTTAGTACTTGAATTCTTTTACCACTTCAATGGCATATTTCACGTTGTCGAATGGAATATCCGGCATAATACCATGACCTAAATTAAAGATAAAGCCATTGGTTCCGCGCATGTGTTCAAATAATTTATGAATCTGCGCTTTGATTACCGGCTTATCCGCATACAAAATATGTGGATCCAGGTTACCCTGAACAGCAATATTTGCCGGTAAGCTGTTTTTTATATTCAGCAGATCTGCATTCCAGTCTACCGAAATTACATCTGGCTTAGCCTCAGCCATAACAGGTGCAAAAACCGAACTTCCTTTACAGAAAGAAATAACTGGAATGTCTTTTCTATTTAAATTGGCAATAATCTCCTGTATGTAACGGTGCGAGAACTCCTGGTAATCGTTCCACGATAAAGCCAGTGCCCAGCTATCGAAAATCTGGATGGCATTTACGCCGGCTTCAATCTGCAGGTTTAAATAGCTGGCCGTTACCTTTGCAATTTTAGCCAGTAGCTCATGTGCAAGCTCAGGCGTATTGTGCAGCATTAATTTGGTTAACTTAAAATCTTTAGACGAACCACCTTCCACCAGGTAACTCATTACGGTAAAAGGCGCACCTGCAAAACCAATTAACGGAATGCTTCCGTTTAGGCGTTGCTGAATTACTTTAATGGCATCGGCCACATACTGCAATTCGTGTAAGCAGTCTACATTTAAATTTTCAATGTCTTTGGCTGTACGTACCGGGTTGGCAAATTTAGGACCCACACCTTGTGTAAAGCTTAAATCACCGCCCATGGCTTCGCCTGTTACCAGGATATCAGAGAATAATATAGCGGCATCAATTCCAAGCAAATCTACCGGCAACATCGTTACATCAGCAGCAATTTCGGGTGTTTTGCACATCTCTAAAAACGAATACTTGTTTTTAATTTCCCAATATTGCGGCATAAAGCGACCTGCCTGGCGCATCATCCATACGGGTGGGCGTTCAGTTTGTTTTGAAAATGCAGCGTCTAAAAATAAATTATTCTCCATGTTAAATAATAATTGCTGTACCGCTTAAGGGTACAACAAGAAAGTTTGTTATATTTTATTAATTTGTTGTTCTATTTTGGCAATAATTTCCTGTGCCCTTGAGCTGGTGGTGAGTTCTTTTGCTTTTTCTGCATACACCGCTGCCCGTTCCTTATCCTGCTTACGCAAAGCCAGGTTGGCCAGGTGAATAAGTACATAAGCCGTATCATTTTTCCCGCCTACCGGAAAACGGCTGGCCATTTGAAAATGATACTCAGCCTGGTTATAATCCTCGTTTTTGAGCGCAATGTTAGCTTGCATAAACTCGTAATAGCCACGTCTGCTTTTAGCCAGTCGTTCAGGCTTTACCACTTCGGCCAGTAAGGCTTTGGCTTTAACAAATTCGTTGTTCTTAAAATGCTTAGAAGCCATTAACACAGAACTGTGCTTAAAATGGCTCCAAACAACAAAAAGAAATAAAAACCCAGATAAGGCCGCCAGCTGGTACTGTACATAATACAGGCAAACCAATGCTGTAACTAAAAAAACGGCCATCAAGGCATATCTGCCCTTATTGTTATACATTAATGACTATCTGTAAATTTATATCCGACACCACGAATAGAGTGGAAATAAACCGGATTTTTCTGATCTGGTTCAAAATACTTACGGAATGTTAATATAAAGTTATCGATTGTTCTGGTTGATGGATATACATCGTAGTTCCATACGGTTTCCAAAATCTGCTCGCGCGAAACGGCTTCGTTTTTACGCTCGATAAGCAGTTTAAGCAACATGGTTTCCTTTTTAGTTAAAGGCGTAATGGTACCATCGTCATTTTTCAATTCAAAAGAATTGAAATAAATGGTTTTATCGCCAATTTTATACGAGTTCAGTTCTTTCAGATCATCTGATTTTAAACTGCGTTTTACCAGGATTCCCACACGTAAAATCAATTCTTCCAGGTTAAATGGTTTAACCAGGTAATCGTCGGCACCTTTTTTCAATCCCAATACGCGGTCTTCAGAAGTATTTTTCGCCGTTAAAAATAAAATAGGCACTTCTGTATTTTCCAAACGTATGGTTTCGCAAACCTGGAAACCGTCCATTTCAGGGAGCATTACATCCAGAACGATCAGGTTGAAACGTTCTTCTTTAAAAATTTTAAGGGCTGTTTTGCCGTCTTTAACAGCATGAACTTTATAACCCTCCAGTTCGAGGTTTAATTTGATGGCATCTAACAAGTGATCCTCGTCTTCTACCAATAGAATTCTTAATTTTTGTGACATACTGAGATTAACTAAATGTTACTTCAAAAATACTCCCTACAGGCACGTTATCTTTTACCGTGATATCCGCATCATGAGATTGTAAAACCTCTTTAACAATAAACAAGCCTAAACCCGTTCCCTTTGCTTTTCTGACATTCTCATTACCAACGCGGTAAAACTTATCAAATATCAACATTTTTTCGGCATCTGAAATACCCGGGCCTTTATCGGCAACACTTAATTTAATATGCCCTTCTACTTTGTCTAAAAGCACATTTATCTCCTCGCAAGGATCGGAATACTTAACGGCATTTTCTATCAGGTTGGTTACAACTGACGATAAAGCAAATTTGTCACCCATCAACTGTAAATTTGGCTGAATTTTAGTACTGATGATTTGCTGGCATCCGCAAGAGTGCACCTGCAAACGATCGGTAATACGTTGTACCAGTTCTGAAAAGTTAAATTCTTCTTTCGGAAAGCTGTACGAACGGTTTTCAATCTTGGTGGCCAGCAACATATTTTCGACCAGATCATCCAGGCGTTCAATATCCTTCAGCGAGTTGTTTAACAAAGATGTCTGGCGTGCCTTATCTAAATCTCTCTTTACAATGGTTTGAATAGAAAGTTTGATGGCAGCCAAAGGCGATTTCAGCTCGTGGGTAACCGAAAGCAGGAAATTCTGCTGCTGCTCCCTCAGCTTATCTTCTCTTTTTATAGACTCGTGCAGAAAATAACCACCAATAAAAAGCAGGAATAAAAATACAGAACCTTCGCCCATAATCATGGTCATGCGGCTGGGTTGCAACCGCACCACCAGAGTGCCCCATGAAATCAGCTGTATAACTGCATACAACAGCAAACAGTAGAATATGATAATTGATTTTTTCATTTAAATTAACCTCACCTGTTCTGTAATTAAACGCTTTTTTATGGCCAGCTTATTTTTTAAAAACAAGATCCAGCGCTTCAAATATGGCACGCTTGGCTTTTTCCAGTTCTATTTTAGTATGTGCCGAAGATACGAAACCTACTTCATAACCGGATGGCCCCAGGTAAATACCCCGGTTCAGCAATTCGCGGTGCATCACCTTGAATTTTTCCATGCTGGTTGGATCGATATCATCTGCCGATTGAATTTTATCTTTATCTGTAAAAGCAAACCAGAAGATAGAGCCTATTGTAAAAACTTTAAACTTATAATTTCTGGCCGTTGCAAAACGCTGTATACTGGCTACAAACTCCTGTGCTTTTGTATTTAAATCTTTGTAGAAAGAAGATCTTGAAAGCTCGGTTAAGGTTGCAATACCCGCAGCCATGGCCACAGGATTGCCCGATAAAGTACCGGCCTGGTATACGCCGCCATCGGGCGAAATATGCCCCATAATTTCGGCAGAAGCCCCGTACATACCAACAGGAAGTCCGCCACCGATAATTTTTCCGTACGTAACAATATCTGGTTTAATACCATAATGAGCAGCAGCGCCTTCAAAACCAACCCGGAAACCGGTAATCACTTCATCAAAAATTAAAAGGGCACCGTTTTCTGTACAGATATCTCTTAAAAACTGAATGTATGCTGTATCCTGGATAATTAAACCATTATTGGCCGGAATACCTTCAATAATAACACCAGCTACCTGGTCTTTAAATTGAGCAAAAGCCTGCTCAATAGCCGAGCGGTCGTTCAATGGAATTACAATGGTTTCTTCGGCAAACGATTTTGGAACACCCGCCGAAGAGGTTTCGCCAAAAGTTACCAGTCCTGAACCGGCTTTCACCAGCAAAGCGTCCGTGTGTCCGTGGTAGCAACCTTCAAATTTTATAATTTTATCACGTCTGGTATAACCTCTTGCCAAACGAATGGCCGACATAACAGCTTCTGTTCCCGAGCTTGTAAAACGGATTTTTTCTACAAAACGGTTATTTTTAATAATCAGCTCTGCCAGTTCATTTTCGAGTGCTGTGGGTGCGCCAAAGCTCATGCCGTTTTGCATTACTTCAGTTACCTTTTCGCGTATCTTAGGGTTGTTGTGACCCAAAATTAAAGGGCCCCAGCTTGCGCAGAAATCGATAAACTGATTACCATCTGCGTCCCAGATAAAACATCCGTCGCCTTTTTCTATAAACAACGGCGCGCCATATACAGATTTAAAAGCCCTTACCGGCGAGTTTACCCCACCCGGAAAATAGGTTTTTGACTTCTCATACAGTTCGGCAGATTTTACCCTCGAAATATCGGGTTTACTGCCTGTGTTTACAGGAATATCGGCTTCGTTACCCGAAAACATTTTTTTTAATGAGTCTAACATTATTTTAAGTTAAAAGCTGAATGCCCAAAGCTTAAAGCAAATAATGAAACTGTAAAACAGTTTGCTGCTTTATGCTCTTAGCTTTCTATTCAAATTATATCCAGTCGTTATTTAAAATATCTTTTATGTGATAAGTGGTGATGATGCTGGCACCTGCACGTACAAAAGCATGCATGGTTTCCATCACTACTTTCTGCTCGTCGATCCAGCCTTTTTCTGCGGCCGCTTTTATCATGGAGTACTCGCCAGACACGTTGTAAACGGCCAGCGGTAATTGGGTATCCTGGCTTAAACGTTGCAGAATATCCAGGTAAGCAAGACCTGGTTTTACCATCAGCACATCTGCGCCTTCCTGCTCATCGAGCAACGCTTCGCGCAGGGCTTCTTTCGGATTACGGAAATCCATCTGATAAGCTTTACGATCGCCTTTACCCGGTGCACAGTCTGCCGCTTCGCGGAAAGGCCCGTAATAGGCAGAAGCAAATTTGGTTGCATGGCTCATAATGGCCGCATTTACAAACCCGTTCTCATCAAGCAGGTTGCGGATGGCCAGAATACGCCCGTCCATCATATCAGAAGGCGCAAACATATCTGCACCTGCTTCGGCATGTGTCAGGGCCATTTTAGCAATTACTTCGACCGTTTTATCGTTCTGCACATAATCGTTCTCTAAAATCCCGCAATGTCCGTGTGTGGTATAAGAGCAAACGCAAACATCTGTAATGATATAAAGATCTTCGCCAAAGTTTTTCTTCAGCTCTTTTACAGCCTGGGGTACAATTGAATGATCGTGGTAAGCGAAACGGGCATCGGCAGTTTTCTCATCGCCAACTCCAAAAAGCATAATCTTGTTAAGCCCTTTTTTCAATCCTTGCTCCACATCTTTTACCAGGTTATCAATCGAATAATGATTTACACCTGGCATTGCCTCTATGGCATGGGTAACATTTGTGCCAGGTACTACAAAATACGGGTATACGAACATATCCTTTGAAAGCCGGGTTTCGGCAATCATGTCTCTTACTAAGGCGTTTTTTCTTAATCTGCGCGGACGGTATAACATAATATATTTTTTTAGACCGAGCGTTAACCCGAACCATTGTTTTGTTGTTGTTGTACACTACTTAAAGACGTGTTTAATGCCTTAAAGTATATTTTGATGTGTCTGCCGGCAGTACAATCAGGCAGATACTTTTTTGTTCAATTAAATATCTATTCCGAATACGGCCTCTGCCAAACCTATTTCGTCTGGTGCATAAGGCAAGGTGTAGGATACGCCCATCTCTTCGAATTTTTTACCGGTAGAATTACCAATGGCAATTACTTTTTGCCCCGGATCGAGCAGGTTGTCGGCAAAATAAGCATCTACATTAGAGGGGCTTGTGAAAATAAGCACATCGGCATAGCTTTGATCGATGTTTTCTTCAGTTACCGTTTCGTAGATTGGTAAATCTACAACATGTGTATCGGCCGGTAATGATTTCTGAATGGTTAACAACGAGTCTTGTGCCCGTGGAAACATAACAGTTTTACCTTCTACCAGTTTGGCAAAATCTTCTGCTACTTCTGTAATGTCGCCGCTGGTTCCCACAAAATCTGCCACATGTCCGTGTTTACGCAAAGCATCTTCAGAACCTCTTCCTACTACACCAAATTTTGTTTTCTTTGATAAAAGCGGTTTCAGGTTAAAGAAATACTCTACCCCGTTGCGGCTGCTGAAAAAGATCCAGTCTATATTTTTAACAAAAAACTGATCCAGAACCGTTACAATCGGAAAGGTGCGGATCAGTGAACGTCCTTCTATTTCAATGTTGTTGTTTTCCAGGGCACGACGGAAGTAACTATGTTCACCTATTTCGCGTGAGATGAAAACTTTTGCAGGTTTTTTTCTTTCAGCGTTAAATTTTGCCACGATTCTTTCCGCCAGTCCTTCGGTGGTTTCCGATCTTAAGAACAGCCTTTCCGGAAAATCGTCAGCTGTTGCTGCTTTTGCTGTCCATACTTCAAAAACACCGTTGTCTTTTTTACAGTAACAACCCAAAGGCATGTGGCAACCACCTTCAAAAAGGTTGAGCACTTTACGTTCTACCCCAACTTCTTCAACTGTTTGTGCATCATTTAATTTTTGAAGTTCGCCAAATAATTCATGATCATTTTCCCGGATCTGAATGGCCAGTGCACCTTGTGCGGGTGCCGGAATAAACTCTGTATTGCTCAGC
>JASLGV010000451.1 GCA_030149995.1 Pedobacter sp. | reverse complement strand
GAATTAAAATCTATGCTTGCTACAGATTTATAGCGATATTGAGTGCTCAATTTATTCAGCAAAACAATGACAATTACGGCAGCCAGTTTAGAAGATATAGACCAGATTATGCTCATTATTGAGCAAGCCAAGCAAATCATGCGGGAAAATGGTAATCACACGCAGTGGATTAACGGATATCCATCAAAAGAAGTTATCAAGGCTGATATAGAGCAACGACATGCTTTTTTATGTCTGCAGGACGAAGAAATCGTCGGGTACTTTTGTTTGATTGTGGGGAATGACCCGGAACCAAACTATGCGGTGATTGAGCAGGGCAACTGGTTAAATCCGGATCCTTACGGCGTTATACACCGGCTGGCTTCTTCTGGCAAAGCAAGAGGAGTGGCTGGCAAAGCATTTGATTTTGCATTCAGTCAGATCAGCAACATTCGGGTAGATACCAATCATGATAACCTGCCCATGCAGCATTTTCTTACAAAAAATGGTTTCAAATACTGTGGAATTATTTATGTAAGCGATGGGACACCAAGAGATGCTTTTCAAAAAGTACAATCCGGCAGTTTTTAACACTTATAAAAACAGCCCCCGGAAAAGCTAAATCCGGGGGCTGTTTATTTTTATTCATGTGAAGAAGAATTAGCCTTCTAACTCCATAATTTCAGAAGCCAGTGCTTCCCATTTATTCTGATGGGTGTCCAGGTCACTTTTTGCTGCCTGATACCGTTTATTTACCTCGGCAAGTTTATCTGCTTGTCCATAAACATGCTCATCGGCCAGTTCGGCTTCGATGTCTTTAACGCTTAGCTCCAGCTCAGCAATTCTTTTTTCTGTTTTCTGAAGCTCATCATTCAGCTTTTTAAGCTGGCTCACTGTATTGGGGGTTGAAACTTTGGGTGCAGGCTTTTCTTTTTCCGGAACCTTAACCGGAATCGGTTTTGAAACCGGTACGATGCGTTTGCTGTTCCACTCTTCGTATTCTGCGTAAGTGCCCGGGTATTCCTTAATTTTTTCTTCTTCGATAAACCATATTTTGTTGGCTACATTATCAAGGAAATAACGATCGTGAGAAACCGATATAAAAGTACCTTCAAATTGTTGTAAGGCTTGTATCAGAATGTTAACCGACTGGATATCCAGGTGGTTGGTAGGCTCATCCAGAATCAGGAAGTTGGAATCTGTTGTAAGCGATTTGGCCAGTGCTACCCTCGATTTTTCCCCTCCCGAAAGTACCTTAATCTTTTTAAATACATCATCGCCCGTAAAAAGGAAACAGCCTAAAATACTCCTAAGTTCTGTATCGGTGTGTTTAGGAGCAAAAGCCTGTAATTCTTCGAGTATGGTATTTTCCAGGTGGAGCGACTCCAGCTGGTGCTGAGCAAAGAAAGTGGTGGTTACATTGTGGCCGGTTTCGCAGGTACCTTCAAATTTTTCAGTACCGGCAATGATCCGGAGTAAGGTAGATTTACCTTTTCCGTTGGCACCAATCAGGGCAATTTTATCGCCTTTTTCAATAATACCATCGGCATCCTGTAGAATGTGTACGTTTGGATAATGCTTGGTTGCATGCTCAATGCGTATTACATGACGTCCCGATTGCTTGCTGAATTTAAAACTGAAGTTTACCGTTGGGTTATCATCATCTACATCTTCAACACGCTCCATGCGATCCAGTGCTTTCATACGCGACTGGGCCATTTTGGCTTTGCTGGCCTTGGCTTTAAAGCGTTCAATAAGCCGCTCCTCCTGCTTTATTTTGGCTTGCTGGTTTTTGAATTCGCCTTTTTGTATTTCACCACGCAGGGCTTTTTCTTCCAGGTAATAGCTGTAGTTACCCGCATAAACGGTTAATTTTCCTTTACGCGATTCGACTGTACGGTTTACAATCTTATCGAGGAAATACCGGTCGTGAGATACAATGATAATGGCCCCTTCAAAACTGCCCAGATAATTTTCCAGCCATTTGATAGACGGTAAGTCCATGTGGTTGGTTGGCTCATCCAGTAAAAGGATATCAGGCGTCTGTAATAAAATTTTGGCCAGCATCACACGCATGCGCCATCCACCCGAAAAGGTGTTAAGTGGTCGCTGCTGATCGGCTGTACTAAAACCAAGCCCGGCCAGGATTTCGTTGGCCCGGTATTCGATGTTATAGCCATCCAGTGCTTCAAATTCCTGTTGCTTATCGCTTAGTTTATAAAGCACTTCTTCGCTGTAATCAGTTTCAATCTTTTTGAGTAAAACCTCTATCTCATCATGCAGCTGATTTTGGCGTTCAAACGCCTCCATGGCCACATGTAATATGCTGTGATGCGATTCATATGAGAGTAAATCCTGGTTTAAATAACCTATTTTAAGGTCTTTAGACATGGATACTGTACCCGAAGTGGGTGCATACTCGCCCACAATTATTTTTAGTAAGGTAGATTTTCCTGTTCCGTTGGCACCAATTAGCCCAACCCGGTCTCCGGGTTTGATGTGCCAGTTCGCATCATCGTATAAGGCTCTGGAGCCAATAAGGAATGTTAAATTGTTTATTGAAATCATTTCGGCTGCAAAAGTACGAATTTTAAAGCTTTATTAATTTGAAAATAGATTCAGATTCTGGTCACAACACTTACAGTTTCTTTTGTTCTGCTTTCGCTGGCTGCGAATCATCCTCCTGGTCCGGCTCTTCTTCTAACTTGCCCGATTTGTTTCTCTTCAGTTTGATAACTGGTTTTTCCTGTGTGCCTGTTATGCTCAGCGGAATACCAAATATACCAAATGGCGGTAATCCCAAACGGCCGCTCAGGTTGAGCTTACCATCTAAACTAACCTGGCCTTCAAAGCGGGGTCTGAAGCCGGCAATTTTCATCTTGGTTTGTTCGATGGTTAAGATATTCTTATTGATGGTCGATTTGATTTGTACATCTTTTAAATTCGGGTTGTGCAGGCTGTCGCGATTGGTTGCCTTACTTACCGCATTCATCATTTTAAAGCCCATTAAACTTACCTGTTTTAGGGTAAGCGTGCCGCCACCTTTTATAGAAGGCAATACAGGAAACATACTGGCATTTAAACGGCCACTCAACTGATAATCCAGTCCTACTTTTCCTTTAACACTCGAAGCCGAAGAAGCCATTTCTCTGAACAGCTTAATTTCTTTATAAGCTTTTGCAATATCAAAATCGCTTGCTTTCAGGTGGAAAGCAAAATCGGCCGATTTTAGAGAAGTGTATTTGTAGCTTGCGTCCATGCTAACCGGGGCATCAATAATGGAAAAACCCGTTTCCCGTAGCAGTAAGCTGCCCTTATCTACCTGAAGGTTGCCTTTGGCATCTTTAACATTTAGTCCGTTGTATACAATGTTTTTGGCCGTGGCGTTGAAGCCGATGTTTAAATTAGCAGGAATGATGATGACCCCGCTGGCTGCACCTGCTTTCGTATTAGATGGGGTTTCGGGTGCAAAAACCATAAATTCATCTGCATTGATTAAATTACTTTCCAGCTGGAAATTGCCGGCCAACACGGCTTTGTCACTTAGGGCAAAGTTTATAAAGTTGCTTAAAGCACCGTTAAGCTTAAAGTCAGACTGGCCATAACGGGCCTTAAATTCGTCAAAGTTCATCCGATCGTTGGCGAAAGAGAAACGTCCCTTTTCAATCAGGAACGATTTCGGAAACAGATCAGAATGCAGGTTAAGCTGGTTTATTCTTATGGTGCCGTTGTTGCTGAGTTTTGCATACTGGCCCGAAGCAGCGTCGCTTTGAAGTCCTTTGAAATGTACATCCGTATAGATGGAACCTTTTACCTGGTAACCTTTAACGGCGAAGAACTGGTACATTTTACCAATATCTACCGAACCTTTTGAACGTAAATCATATCGTACGTTTTCAAAGTTTTGTACATCTGCTTTTAGCGAGAAAGGCTGACTGGCAAAAGAAAAGGAGACTGGCTTAATAAAAAGTTTACTGCCTCGCAGTGTCCCATCTTTATTAACCAGCTGTGCATCGATCTGGATTTGCTCAAGAGCTTCCGGGAAATGCGCTGTTTTAATGCGCCCGTTGCTTAAGCGAATACTGGCCTGGCTAACTGGGAAAAGTTTTCTGGCTTTGTTGTACGTGCCTTTGCTGTTTAAATCTACCTGGAGCAGTCCACTCAGGTCGAGGTCCTTAATGGGGTAAACAGACTTGATGTCGGCCAGGTTTACAGCAGATTTAAGGCCGGCATCCAGCAACAGGTTATGTTTTGTTTGTAACTTGGCATATCCTTTTATATAGTTTTTAAGCCATTCTACATCTATCGATTTTAAAGAGAATTGCGTATGCTGATATTGGCCATCCTCATTTACGCCTTCCAGATCGAAATGAATCTGATGGATGGCTTCCGGAAGTTTGGCAAACTTTAGATAACCACCATTTAAGCTCGATTTTAAAGAAAAGCGGGGTACGGTAGCCATTACAGTATCTATTTTTCGAATGCCACTGCGTACCACCTTTTTGCTGAATTTTCCGTCTGCTTTCAGATCCAGAACGAAACGGCCTTTTAAGGTAAGCGGTTCGAAGTTGACAGCGCCGGCCCATTTTGCCAGATCTATGTTTGCGCGTGTTTTGGTGCTGAGTTCGGCATCTTTAAGTCCGTTCAGCTTAAACACAGAGGCTACATAATCTTTACCCATATTAAAGTAAAGGCTATCCATGTTGATGTACAACCGATCGGGATTTAAATCGGGTAATTTGGTTTGCAGGTTTAAATAGAGGTTGCTGATGGGAACCGGAACATTGGGGTTGGCCAGGTAACCATCCCTGATTTTCAGGTTAAAAGTCGCCGTAGGCATCACGTTTTCTGAAGCGATGTACCTGCCAATAAGGGAGGCTGAAATTTCTGCATAACCTTTAATATCGGTTTTGCTGAATTTTTCGGTCATCTCTGCCGGAAGGGCCGAAAATATGTTTTGAAGATCCGTTTCCTTGGCGCTTGTTTTAAAACTCATGTCGTACCCGGCCTTTAAAAAGGCAAACCGCCCTTTAAAATGGATGGGCAGCGAATTGATTTTCAGGTTGTTTTCGTTAAAACTTAATTCGAGCGAGTGGGTGTTAATTTTGGTAACCAGTTTGGCATTCAGTTTTTTATTTAAAAGATAGGGAACGTGATTGTAATAAAGATCAATGTTTTCTACCGTAAGCTGACTTTGCAGATCAAAAATGGCCTGGCTTAAATTGCCTGTGCCGCGGTAGTTTAAGTTTTTGGTTCTAAGCAAAAAGGGAATAGACTGATCGTTGTAAACCAGGTTGCAGTTGTTAAAGAAAAGCGCTTCGATTTTAATGGCTGTAGAAGTTGTATCGCTTGCTTTTGAATTGCTTTCTGTTGGTTTGTAAACATTGTAATTGGCATTTCCATTCGAATCTACCAGCACATTGATGTTGCCTTTATCAATGTAAAAAGCATCGATCTTAATGTTTTTTGAAAAAACAGAAGGCAGGTTAATGCCAAAGGCAACATTTTTAGCATACAACAGCGAATCGTTCTGAAAAGGTGCCGAACCTTTTAATAAAAACTCGTGCAGGTTAATGGTTAAAGAAGGGAAATGCGTAAAAAAGGAAATGTTACTGCTTTTAAACTGTACTTGCCCGTTGATGTTTTTATTGATAAGCCTGGTCACTTCCTCATTAATTGTTTTGGGTATTAAAAACGGAATAATAAGAAGTATAGCCAATATGGAGGCAAAGCTGATGCCCAGAATTTTAAAGAATTTTTTCAACGTTATCTGATGAGTGAGTGATAATCTGCGAAGATAGTTTTTTAATAAAAAATAGCCATGCCTGCCACCCGATTTGATAAAAATTTAACATTTTTTTTGCTTTGGGTATTTTTCTGCTACCTTTGTACTGTAATAATTAAAATTACAGTATGAACAGCACGCGGTTTTCCATTTCCTTGCATATTTTAACCTTACTGGACCAGGCTAAAGGAGAACTGCTTAATTCAGATTATATTGCCGGCAGTATTGGGATTAATGCCGTATTGGTGCGTAAAGAGCTGATTAACCTGCGTAAGCATGGTTTTGTAACCAGCAAGGAAGGAAAGGGTGGGGGCAGCCTACTGGCACGGAGTGCCGGTAAAATTAACCTGGCAGATGTTTACCTGGCGGTTAACCAGAAAGGCATTCTGAATACGGATAAGAACAAACCGAATCCGGCTTGTAATGTTGGGAAACAAATTAATAAACACCTGGACGATTTGTATAATACGGCCGAGCAGGCTTTGGTAGGAAGTCTTTCGAAACAAACACTTGCGGGGTTTAGTAAGAAGTTCAGTTAAAATTTTTTTTGATTAAAACTGTAATAAAAAATGTTACAATATTGGGTTTGTAAAAAGATATAAAAAGTAATATGGAGGTTTAAAAGATGTTTGCGCTTCTAAATAAAAATGAATGGGGAAGCCAAACAATTTTAAGGGTTTCGGGTCTTTTATCGAACTGCGGAGTAAAAAATAAAATTAAAAACAATATAAATCGTATGAAAGTAGCTTTAATAGGTGCCTCAGGCTTTGTTGGTACCGCCATTTTAAATGAATTATTAAACCGTGGCGAAGAAGTAATTGCCATTGCACGCGATGTAAATAAAATTACGTCGGAGCATGAAAAACTGCACAAAGAAGCTGTTGATGTGTTGGATACAGCGCGTTTGGCTCAGGCAATAAAGGGAGCAGATGCAGTGGTAAGTGCTTTTAACGGCGGCTGGACAAATCCAAATCTGTATAACGACTTTTTAAAAGGTGCTCAATCAATTCAGAAAGCTGTTAAAGAGGCCGGCGTAAATCGTTTCCTGGTAATTGGTGGAGCAGGTTCATTGCTGATAGATGGCAAACAGTTGGTCGATGGACCAGAATTTCCGGAAGCTTTTAAACCGGGTGCTACAGCGGCAAGAGACTATTTAAACATTCTGAAAAACGAAACAGAACTGGACTGGGCCTTCTTTAGCCCGGCAATAGAAATGCATCAGGGTATTACCATTGGCAGAACAGGTAAGTACCGTTTAGGGAAAACGAGTCCGGTTTTCGATGAGTCGGGCCGCTCGGTATTATCGGTAGAAGATTTATCGATTGTAATTGCTGATGAGCTGGAGCATCCGGCACACCACCAAGAGCAGTTTACAGCTGCGTATTAAAATGGATTTCAAAGAAGTGTGCAGCTATAATAAGAGTTGCACATTTCTTTACGATTAAAAAAATCCGGTAATTTTTTGTTTTCAGCAGTACGAAGTAATTTTTCGATGACGATAAATGGTAAAAATATATGCACTGTTTATAAAATATTGAAATCATTCTTATCTTCGTCCTATGTATCGCCTTATTAAACCTATTTTTTTTAAGTTTGATCCCGAAAACGTTCATTATTTTGTCGTTAAGAGATTAAAATGGTTTAACGATAGTTTTCCGCTCGGAAAAACTATTATCCGGAGCAGCTTTGATTTTCATGTAAAGGGATTGGAACGGGAGGTTTTTGGAATTAAATTCAAAAATCCCGTTGGATTGGCTGCTGGTTTCGATAAAAATGGCGAATATGTAGAAGCCCTGAGCAATCTGGGGTTTGGCTTTATAGAGGTTGGCACTGTAACGCCCATGCCACAACCGGGTAATGATAAACCCCGCATGTTTCGTTTGCCGGATGATGAAGCCCTGATTAACCGCATGGGATTTAACAATAAAGGGGTAGATGTGATGGCAGAGCGGTTACGAATTCTGAAAGATAAACATCCCGGTATTGTAGTAGGCGGAAACATTGGTAAAAATAAAACAACCCCTAACGAGGATGCGGTGCTCGATTATATCAAATGTTTCGACAGGCTTTTTGATGTGGTGGATTATTTTGTGGTAAATGTCAGTTCGCCCAATACACCTGGTTTGCGCGATTTACAGGAAAAAGAACCTCTTAAACAAATTCTGAATACTTTACAGCAAAGAAATGCAAAACATGGGGTATCAAAGCCTGTTCTGTTAAAAATAGCACCAGACTTAACAGATGCGCAGCTGGATGATATTATAGAAATTGTGACTGAAACCGGTATTGCCGGTGTTATTGCCACGAATACAACCATCAGTCGTGAGAATTTAATCACCGAAAATGGTTTAAGAGCAGAAACCGGCGGACTTAGTGGTAAACCTGTTAAGGAGCGTTCTACAGAAGTAATTCGTTATCTTTCTGAAAAATCAAATAAGGCTTTCCCGATTATCGGAGTAGGTGGTATTCATTCTGTACAGGATGCACAGGATAAACTCAATGCGGGTGCTTCCCTGATACAACTGTATACCGGCTTTATTTACGAAGGCCCGGCACTGATTAAGCGTATTTGCAAAAGCCTGGTTAAGTAAAACTTTCTTTTATTATCTGTCGTTCATAGCTTGCAGATGCCACGTTTCTTAGGATAACGGCAGGGAAAATCATTCCGTGGTTTCCGTTCTGTTGTGGCAAAACTTAAGGGCCACGGAACCACAGGATATACTTAAAATATTCGCTCTCTTACGTGAACAATTCCTTTTCGCATTCAGAACACCCGTCTTGTTGGAGAATAACCAGTCTGATATTAAAAAACTAAAAGGCATAAAAAAAGCATCCTGTGATCAGTAGGATGCTTTAATAATTTTAAGAAATATTTATACTATTTCGCTAAAGTAGCTAAGATAGCATTGTTCTTAGCTAACTGGTCATTTTTAGGTTGTCTAGAGCGACTGCCTAATTCAATGTTAGTAGCTAATTTTAAGAAATCTACTTCTTGTTTAGCAAAGTTTTTATTTCTTCTGTCTTTTCTTTTTAATCTGGTAACTGCCATGGTAATAACCTTTTATTAATTTTTTGTACAAATTGGAGGTCGAGAGCGGATTCGAACCGCTGTAGAAGGTTTTGCAGACCTCTGCCTAGCCACTCGGCCACTCGACCTTAAATTCAAGGCTGCAAAAATAGCAATTATAATTTACTGCGCAAATATGTTTGGGTATTAATTGAAAATAAAATCTTAAATACTTGTGCATAAGATGCTTTATTTTTAAGTACTAAACAGATCATTTTGGCTTTATGGCTTCAAATAATGTATTTGTTGCTATAAAGATTTTATATTTCTTGCAATTTCCGAACAAAAGATGGCAGAGCTAATGGCAACATTAAGCGATTCGGCCTGTCCAACACGTGGGATGGTAACGGCATGGCTAATGTATTTGATTACTTCGGCGCTGATGCCTTTTCCTTCATTTCCTAAAACAACAAGTCCCTCGTTAGCCCAATCTGTTTGGTATATGGAAGATCCCTCCAGAAGCGCACCAAAAACAGGTACGGAAGTCGATTGTAACAAAGCAGGTAAATCTGCATAAAAAATATTAATCCGGCACAAAGAGCCCATGGTGGCCTGTACCGTTTTGGGGTTGTAAATTTCTACACAATCTTCCGAGCAAATGATGTTTTTAAAGCCAAACCAATCGGCCGTTCTGATAATGGTACCCATATTGCCCGGATCCTGTATGCCATCAAGAACCAGTGTAAACTGATTTTTGAGGTCGTTGAGTAGGGGCTTTTGCAGGTTATGAGCATGTACAACCGCTAAAATACCTTGTGGCGTTTGTAATGTACTAATCTTCGCTAATTCAGCGTTGTTTACCTCAAATAAGTTTATATTTGTTGACAGTTTGGGTAACAAATTGTATTGTTCGGCTGTATAGAATATGGTGTGGACCTTGTAAGGTGAATGTATAAATTCCTGTATGGATTTAATACCTTCAACCAGAAACAAGCCCTGTTCTTTACGGTATTTTTTTTGATGTAACGATTTAATAAAACTAATCTGAGATTTTGAAAGCATACAAATCCTTAAAAATATTTAAACTGAAAAGTCCTGCAAAACTACTATTAATTATTCTTTTAATGCAGGCCTGTTCATCTACCAGATACATAACAGACGATCAGGCCATTGTTAAAAAGGTAACCATTGATAGCATTAATTCAAAATTTGAAGAACAAGCCTATAATTATATTCAGAAAGACATTCGCCCGGCATCATCATACAGCATTAACGTTCCTTTATATAATCTTTTTAACACCAAAAACGGGCGGTATAAAACAAATGATATTAAACCTTTCGGAACACCGCCGGCTATTTTAGATAGTACTTTGGTCGAGATTTCGCGAAACCAGATTCAAAAATTTTTAAAAAGTAAAGGATATTTTAAGGCCGAAGTAACGGCCGATATCAAAGTTAAAAACAAGAAAGCCGAAGTCAATTTTAAAGCCAAACCCGGTCCGCCTTTTTTTGTAGAGCATCTGAGCGATTCCATAGCCGATAAAAATATAAAGGCATTATACGAAAGGGATAAACCGGCTATTTCGCACCTGCGCAGGGGCATGCAATACGATGAAGATTCGCTTACCTATGAGCGCGATCAGATTTACAGGATTATGAAAGAAAACGGTTATTTCAAATTCCTGAGACCGTATGTAAATTTTGATGTATATGGTGCTGAAGCAAGCTCTAAAACCAATAATGTAGATCTTAAGCTTAATATTACCAATCCAGATAATGCAACCGGACACCGTCAGTATTACATTGGTTACACGCACATGGTTATTGCACCTAATTCGGATGGTTTTCCCGATTCGATCCGCTATAAATTAAGTAAGGATACCGTTAACGGGATTATATTTACAGATTTTTCAAAAAGGTACCGCAAACGCCCCATTGTGCGCTATGACTTTTTAAAACAGGGTGAGCTGTACGATATCAAGAATGAAAACCTTACATACGATCGCCTGTATGAACTCAATATTTTTAAAAATGTAAAGATTGATTTCTTCAACCGAGACAGTACCTCGAATAAAATTAATGCCTTTATTCAGCTTACGCCACAGAAAGTAATGAGCAACCGGATAGAAGGGGAGATTCCCTTTAATGCCGGTACAGTCGGTTTTAATTTGAGTAATACCTACACCAATAACAACCTTTTTAGAGGTGGCGAGCGTTTTGAATTGCAGCTAAAGGGCGGTTTGCAATCGCGTATTGGTAATGGTACATCGCCATTTAAGGATATTTATCAGCGCGATTTCTCCATCAGTACCAGTATTACGGTGCCGCGCTTGCTGATACCTTTTTACAATCCGGATCTGGGTGGGAACGGAATGCCACACACCACTTTTTCAAGTAGCTACATTTACGCACTTCAGAAAGACATCTCTGTACGGAGGATTTTTATCAACTCCATTACCTACGATTGGGTAGAAACAAAATCAAAACTGCACTCTTTTACACCGCTTAACTTTGAGTACCGGTTTGGCAACCTGAACCTGAGTAATATTGGAGAAAATACCCTGATTAATAATTTATACTATGTGAAGTTATTAGACCGGAAAGATTTTACACTGGGTATGAAATATACCTATACGCTTAATGCAAACAAGCTTAATTTGCCCAAAAGCTTTATCTATTTTAGAGGTAATATTGATATTGCCGGTAACATGCTGGATGCATTGTCTAAATTATCAGGTTCTAAACACGATCCGGCAAATGGCGATTATGCTAAGGTATTGGGTGTTCCGTTTACGCAATATGTCAGACCAGAGGTAGATGTGCGCTGGTATAAATACCTGGGCGGTGACAGACAGTTTGTTGCCCGCTTAAACACCGGTGTTGGTTTTTCATACGGAAACTCAAAAGGCACAACCATTCCATTTGAAAAGTTATTCTTTGCGGGCGGTTCGAGCGGAGTACGTGCCTGGCAAGCCAGAACCTTGGGGCCTGGTAACTACAACCGGGCATCTTTAAGCAGCGATGAGGAACGTAAAGCTTTGTTTGGTCTGGATCAGCTGGCAGAAATGCGCATTGAAAGCAACTTTGAATACCGGTATAAATTGCTTAATAAGTTTTTTGGCGGAACATTAAAGGGCGCTTTCTTTGTCGATGCCGGAAACGTCTGGGATGTGAATAAAATATCAAGCGTTGTTGATGGCGTAACGATCGATAATGGTCAAAGCGTATTTAAACTTAAAAACTTTGCAAAACAGGTGGCTATTGGAACGGGTACAGGGTTGCGCTATGATGTTCAGTATTTTGTAATCAGGTTTGATGTGGGCCTGAAGGTGAAAGATCCGCAGTTCTCGGGTTCTGAACAATGGGTGATCGGTAAGTTTTTAACGGGTGGCAAAGATTTTAAAAGAGATTACAACGCCACCCACGGACCGGATAATTACCGGTTTTTACAATATAACTTTGGCATCGGAATGCCTTTTTAAGATTTATTCGTAAGAATGGCCTGCCGGATTGTTATGCTTTAACGTTGCAGCAGGCCATGGATTATAAAATGGAATTGTTGAGTACAACCATTTAAAACAAATTCTTTAAGCCATCAAAAATGCTTTCAAAGAAAGTACCGAAATGAAGTCCGTTGCTGTGGTTAAAATATATAAACAGCAAAAAGATAAGTACGGCAAAAATAATCAGCTTTCTAAAAGCAAAGGCAACGATAACAAGTATCACCGGGATGATGAAGAGCCACAAACTGTTGATGGTATAGGGCGTTAAATCTAAGTCCTTTTTATACACATAAACCAGCTTGCTGTGCGTACCGGCATCATTCTGATGTTTGATGTAAACGAATGTAGACTTGTCTATCTGAAGTGGCAATACCGCAAGTCCGTCGTTAAACTTTAAACTTTGCGTAAAGCCGCTTACACTGAAGGTATATACCCCATTAATATGCTCGTTGGGCACGTTGAGGGAGTCGGCCGCTATAATGGCCAGCTTGCTGTTTTTTAATAAATTCTCCTTAACAAGAAAATTGTTAATATCCGATTTTTGTGCAAAGCCCAGATAATGAACCATGCAAAGTACCCATAACAGAAGTATGCGTTTCATTCTATAGAACGTTTGTTGTAAATTAAATAACCAATATGCAATAATACACCATTTCTTTTAATCGCATCGTTATATAAATTATAACTTAAACTTACCGGACCAAGGGGCGTTTGATACACCAGGCCGGCAGTACCTGCATAGCGCAATTTTGTAATGGCCTTTGCATAACCTATATCCTGTAGATTGTTTAACTCAAATTCTTTGTGCGGTAAAAAGAGATAGCCTTCCAGCCTGAAATCTAAATTTTTTCTTACGTTGAAAATATTCTTTAATCCACCAGCCGCATAGGTATGTGCCCTGAATTTGTCGAGGAACAAAGAACGGCTGTCTTGTAAAGGATAAAAAGCCGGCGAAACGAGCAGGGTAGAGTAGTAATTGCTAAACAACGGCTGGTTGGAGATGACCCCTTCAAGTAAATAACCCAGTGTGTACCGTTTCAGGTGCAGAAAATAATTTTCCTGCGTTAGTTTAATGCTGCCCCAGGTTCGTCTGGTACTTAAAGGTGCTATGTCGGCATAACCGGCATTATTTCTGAAAATATTGCCCTTATTGTATTCTTCGCGGCCACTGTAGTAGTTAAAGCTGAGGTTAAAATGCTGGCCCCGGCTTGCATATTGTTTCCGGTTTAAGGTGTTTTTCTCAAAATTTAAAGAAGTTCTGAAGCCGTTAAAAATGGTCTGATCCAGCACATCGCCAACGGTAAAAGTATTGTTGGGACTGTACCGGTCGTTGTTGTTGATAAAAGAACCATGCAGCACAATTTTTGTATTGTAATTAAGCGGAACACCCATGGATAAATCAATTTTACGGTCAGATTGCTCGATGTAGTTCGGGTGTGGATTTTCAATAAAAATCTGGCTCGTATTGTAATAATTCCAGTGGTTATAGGTTAACTCCATGGCAATAAACAGCGGCAGTTGCGTTGGGTAATCAATGCGGCCGTTTAGCTGTACCGACTCGTAAAATCTACCTGAATAAAAGCTGGTTCCGAAGGTATAAGCCTTTCTGTTCAGGAAATTATATTCGGCACCTAAAAACACGTTGCTGATGGGCCGGGTAGAGATGTTGCCCCCTAAATCGAGCTTCAGGCTTTTCTTGGGTTTGGCAACCAGTTCAAAATCGTAACTGTCTGTTGCAGCCTGGTAAGAAATTTTGGGGTATACGGTTTCAAAGGTCTGATCGGCCACCAGTTTGTAATATCCCCGCTTAATGTCCTGAAGATTAAACGTTGCTTTATCGCTTTTAAAAAGTCGTTCCACATATTTTTTTTGCTGACTGTTTACACCCGTTACCAGAACTTTATTAAAAATAAAATCGGGTTTTTTAAGATTAAACGCAGCTCTTTTTTTGGCGAGTTCTTCTGCACTCACCCTTCTGCTAATCAAGGCTTTTATTTTGTCCATCTCGGCCATGGTTTCGTCGTAACCCTTTTGGATAAGCGCAGCAACAGGCAAAAAATTCATGGCACTGTAGCCGGTTAAGTCGGGTTGTATGTAAACACCATTTTTGCCAATCATGGTCGAGTCAGATTTAGCCAGGAACATATAAACAAAAAAACGGTTCAACAAGCGATCGTCGTTGTTCTTGGGGTATTCGTTGTAGGTTTTAGACGATACATTGGCACCGATTACGTAATCGGGTTTAAAATCCTTTTCCATAACATCAACCGGAAAGTTGTTGTAGATGCCTCCGTCAAATACATATTTGCCATCGAGTTTAATCGGCCGGTAAACAATGGGAACGGTCATGGTGGCCCTTACAGCTTCTGCCAGGCTGCCCTTTTTAACCGTAATGCTTTCTTGCGAAACAACATCTGCTACCATACACCGATAAGGCACAAAAAGATGGTCGAAATTATCTTTAGCCGCCGCAGAAGCCTGCGAGAAAAGTTCTAAAAAAGCAAAATTAAGGGGGATGTCGTTAATCAGGTTGGAACGGAAACTCAGGTGAAAACTCGTGTCGATGGCAACTTTTGCCGTCAGCATGGAAGCATTGGGCTCATTCTTTTGAAAAAAGAAGGTATAATCGCTTGTATAACGCCCGTTTACCCAGTTCTGAAAGTCATCACTTAAGGCGATCTTTTCAATTTCTGCAGGGCTGTATCCGGCAGCGTACATGGCGCCTACAATGCCACCCATAGAAGTTCCGGTAATGTAATCTATCGGGATATGGTTTTCTTCCAGCGCTTTTAAAGTACCAATATGCGAAAGTCCTTTGGCACCTCCGCCACTAAAAACAAGCCCTACTTTCTGACCGTATAACTGGCTAAAGCAGAAAATAAGACCTATAAACAGAAATCTTGTAAAGTTCACCACCCCATAAAAATAGGGTTTTCTTTTAAGATTAGTTTAATGTATAAATGCTGTAGGTTAAAATTGTTGCAAAGCTTACCCATAAAAAGTAGGGAATAAATAAAAGACCTGCCCACTTATCAATCTTATAAAAGGTATAGGCATTGATTACAATAAACAGCAGTAATACAATGATTTCTGAAAAGGCAAATCCAACTTCTCGGTAATAGAAGAAAATAAAAGACCAGCTTAGGTTTAAAACCAGCTGGATCAGATAGGTTGCTACGGTTCTGGGAAAATGCTTAACCTGTTTTCTTTTGATCCAGATCCGGTAAGCTGCAATTCCGATAAGAATATAAAGGGTAGTCCAGGCAATGGGAAAAAGGGCGTTGGGTGGGGTGAAAGATGGTTTATTAAGTGTAACATACCAGGTTTTAACAGAAGTTGCTGTGGCATATGCGCCAAGCGCTCCAATACCCAATGTAAGACCTATGCTGATTAAAAATGCCAGTGCTTTAAATTTCATAAAAGCAAATTTGGGCAAAAACAATGGTAAAGCCTAAAGTTTATTTGAGGGAATGGGTCAGGCTTGTGTAGCTGGGAATAATAAAACAGGCAGAAATAACGGATGCCATTTCTGCCTGCCTGTTATTATAAATAAGTTTTATTATTTTGAATGTGCAATAACCAGGTCTTCTCTGGTTTGTGGTTTCCAGTTGGCAAAAGCCTTTTTAGCCGAATTTTTTGCATCTGATGTGCTGATGTTACCGGCAAGGGTTAAAAATGTGTTTGCGGGATTAATCTGGCTGTAAAAATCTTTTACATCATTTAAAGAGAGAGCCATTACCGAATTTTCATTAACCGTTTGATCGTAATCATAATCCTGGTTTTTCAGGCTTGCCATTAGTTTAATTTTGGCATGGTTAAATAAATCCTGGGTCAGGTCTGTGTTTTGAATTAACCCGGCCATTTCCATTAATTTTTCGTTGAAATCGTTGTTGGCAATGGCCATATTCCCGCTATTATCACGAAATTGAATGCCACTTTGTTGTGCGGCTTCGTTTAGCATTGCGTTAAGCAGTTCTGAAACGCCATCTTTTTTATCCTTAAAAGCATTCAGATCAAGGCTAAAATTAGCATATGCTTTTTCTGATTTTTTATTTTCAGACACAATTATGTTCATGCCGTTTTTTAATTTGAAGCTAACCGGCTCTGTAAAAATATTTTGTGCATTGCTGGTATAAAATGCCATAAGACAGGTAGCCGTTAGTAAGATTTGTTTTATCGTTCTCATACAGTTTTAAATTTGATATTTTCCGGTACAAATCTATATAGACGTAGTTAGGGGTACCATAGAGAATGGACAGAAAGGCAGAAGAGCAAGGTGAAAAGGCAAAATCTGGCTTTAAAAATTTTCTGGTATAACAGATATCCAGCATTCATTTTATTCATTTGTCTTTTTAAATAAGGCATTTATTTATATTAGCTTTATTATCCCAACCTGAACAAAACATGAATTGCCTGATTGTTGACGACAATAAAATTGCCAGAAGTACCCTCTCTCATTTAATGCAAATGGAAGCTTCGCTGGAGCTGGTTGCCGAATGTGAAAATGCGGTAGAGGCTTACCAATATATGGCTTCGCATAAAATAGATCTCATATTTCTGGATGTTGAGCTTCCTGGCATGACAGGGATTGAACTGGTCGAAGGGTTGGAGCAGGTACGGCCGTTAATTATCTTTATCAGTTCGAAAAAGGATTATGCCGCCGATGCGTTCGATCTAAACGTAGTCGATTTTATTACCAAGCCTGTTACACCTGTAAGGCTGATGAAAGCCGTGGCCAAGGCAAAGGAAATTTATAAAAACAAAACACTTTTTTTTCCCTCTAACAAAGATGAATTTATCTTTATACGGGATTCAAATACCATCAGAAGGCTAAAATTAAGCGATATATATTACCTGGAAGCCAAAGGCGATTATGTTAAAATCCATACAACTGATAAAATTTATTCCATCCACTCGTCTTTAAAATCTGTGGAAGACAAATTGCCTGCCGATGTGTTTTCGAGGGTGCACCGCTCTTTTGTAATCAATGTTGGCAAGATCGATACTGTTGAAGGCGGAACGCTCATTATCAACAACAGTTTTGTGCCGGTTTCTGATGCCTATAAATCTTCGCTCAATAAGCGGATGCAGATCCTTTAAACCTTTAGAAATAAAAAATGAATCATTCACACCAGGTATTTAATTTTATTGATCTTGCTTACCTCGAAGAGGTTAGCATGGGCGATTATGATTATCAAAAGGAAATGGCTGCTATGTTTATTGAAATGCTACCCAAAGACCTGGAAACATTAAGGCTTTGTTTTGAAAACCAGGATAGAGAAGGTATGAAGAAAGCAGCTCACCACCTGCTTTCTACCATTTATATTATGGGGCTTGGTAAGAAGCTGAGCCCGCATTTAAGCGCCTTTAAAGAGGCAGAAAAGAGTCTTGAACAGCTTGGTGAGCATCTTAAGCAAGTGCAGGAAATTTGTTCCAGCGCCTCGAAAGAAGCCAGAATTTTCTTGCTCAATTGAGCATCCTCTTAACCGGCAGTTTATTAAAGTTGATTAATTAAGAAGCCAGTGAGGTAACGGCCCATAAAGCAGCGGCCGAAATAATTACCCATAACACCAAACCTTGAATAAGCGGGCGAAAACCAACCTGCGTCAGTAATTTTTTATTCAGCCCACAGCCTATTAGAAATAGAGTGAGGGTTAAACCTGCTTTGGCAATTCCGGTTAAGTAATGGCTGTAATTTTGTACCTGTGGAATATAGGTGTTTACAATCATGGCGAGTACAAACAGACCAATAAACCAGGGGATTTTTACTTTGCTGCCTTTGTTTTTAAACACGATGGTCGATAAAAAAGCCAGCGGGATAATCCACAGGGCCCGGGCCAGTTTTACGGTGGTAGCAACCTCTAAAGCCTGAGCCCCATATTTGCTGGCCGCACCCACAACAGAACTGGTGTCGTGTATGGCAATGGCACTCCATAAACCAAACTGGGTTTGCGATAAATGAAATGCATGCCCCACAACCGGAAAAAGAACCAGCGCAACAGAATTTAAAATAAAAACAGTACCCAAGGCTACCGAAATTTGTTTTTCCTCCGCTTTAATAACCGGCGAAATGGCCGCTATGGCACTACCCCCGCAAATGGCTGTACCAGCCGATATCAGGTAGGAGGTCTTTTTTTCTATTTGAAGGAATTTTCCCATCATAAAACCCATTACAAGGGTTGCCACAATCGAAACCACTGTAAATAAAATACCTTCTTTACCGGCTTGAAACGCAGTAGATACATTCATGCCAAACCCCAAACCAACCACAGAAACCTGGAGCAGTATGTGGGTTGCTTTATGATTAAGATGTAGATAAGGATGGCCTATAAACTGGGCAATGATTAACCCCATCAGCAATGCAAGGGGTGGTGAAATAAGAGGTGAAAGGCAAAATACAACAGCCAGTAAAAAGATAACTTCTCTGGTGGTGATGCTTCTGTCGAGAAATTTTTTGAAGCGATTGGGCCTGCTGCCCCTTTCCATTTCGTTTTCCATAATGTCTTTTTGTTTTGTATGGCACAAAGTTCATTATAGAATTGGCGGGAATGTAATTGTTATTGGTAATCTGTTATTACTTAAAGTTATAACTAATTGCGAATTTCATAAATAAACCTGGTAGGGTTTCTGCGGTTCCATGTGTTTGTATAAAGTTTAATTGCCGTTCAATATTTAGCCCTTTTACATCGATAATGGTGCATTCGTTGTTCTTAAGCTCTTTAAAAATGGCATAAACAGAGAGAAAGGCGAGGGCATCTGAATGGAGCAGGTATAACTTAATGCTTTCAGAACTATCGAGTTGCATCTCTGTGTTCAGTTCAGAAATGCTGATGCCGGTTTGTTTTAAGGCATGCGCAATAACCGCCAGGGTTCCCGATCCGGGTTCCCGCATCAGGAAAGAATATTTTGTCAGATCTTGCGGTTTTAAAGTCATTTTTTTTGATAGTTTATGCCCGCTTTTAGCCACCAGCACCAGTTCATCTTTAATAAAGGGCGTATACCTGAACGTGGTATTCCTGGATTTACCCTCTATAATTCCCAGGTCTATTTCGCCGCTTTGCAGTGCCTTTTCAATTTGCTCGGTGTTGGCCGTTAAGAGTTTTACCTTTATATTTTCAAACCGTTTATGAAAAGCAGCCAGTATGGGTGGCAGTAAGTATTGAGAGATGGTGGTACTGGCACCAAGGCGCAATGTTCCTGATTTTTGCTGCGAAAAAGTATTCAGCTCGAATTCCAGGTTGTTGTAAATCGAAAACAGCTGTTCAGCATATTGAACCAGGGTTTCGCCGGCCGGGGTTAGTTTTATTTTTGTTCCGTTCCGCTCAAATAACTGAACCTTAAAATGGTTTTCAATCTCTTTAATGTGTTTGGTTACCGCTGGTTGCGTTATATACAATTCTTCAGAAGCCCTGGTAAAATTGAGTCTCCTGGCTACGGTATAAAAAACTTTTAATCTGAAATCGAACATTTTATTTCTATTGAATTTACAAATTAAGAAAAACTAAAGCGGTAATAAAATCCTTGTATTTCAAAATATCAAAATATCAAAATTGCCTTCATCACGCAAAGCCCTGCATTCACAAATGAAACACAGGGCGTTCGTCAAATTGTTTTTTATCGTTCGTGTATTTTATATATTTAGTTCTTATGAACGTAAATATGAAAAAAAATAAAAAGTGTTTGCAAGGTTTTGTTGTCTTGCTCTTCGTGTTATTTATTCAGTATAACCAGGCCTTCGGTCAGAATGCTGTTGCTGTTGCCGATACACGTGCTATTAATGAGCTGCCGGGAGATTTTAGCAGGGAGGTAAAGTTTGATTTTAAATTCAGGTATATTGTAGGGGTCCCGGGTGTAGGAAATTACTCAACGATGATGACCCTGGCACCCTGGTCAGATGCGTCGGGAGATAAAAATCATCAGCTCAATTTTAATGATGGGGGCGTATTTTACAGAAATGGTTATTACGGTGGTAACGGCTGGGGTGTATGGAGAAAGATTTTAATGGAAGACGAAGCAGGAAATGTTGGAATCGGAACTGATGTTTCGAATGAACGCCTGTCGGTTAATGGTAAAATAAGAGCCAGGGAAATTAAAGTTGAGGCTTTAAATTGGCCGGATTATGTATTTAAGCCAGATTATAAAAGAATTTCACTCCAAGAATTAGATAAATACATAAAATCTAACGGTCATTTGCCAGATATGCCTTCAGCTTCGGAAGTTGAAAAAAATGGTGTAGAATTGGGCGAAATGAATAAGCTTTTGCTTAAGAAAATAGAAGAGTTAACACTACATGTAATTGAGCTGAACAAAAAGATAGAAGGATTTGAGCAAAATCAAAAAAAATAGCATGCTTCAGCTAAATTTCCGGGGTCAGTATTTTAAAACCTTATTGTGAACGGCGCGGGCCTGGCGCAGATAAGCATTATCCAGATAGGCCTTATAAAAGAATATTAGAATACCGATTATCAGAATGATAAACGTTATTTTTAACCATTTGACTTCAGTGTTTTTTATACCATACAGGGCCATGGTTATGAGAATCAAAAAGCAAATGCCATGAACATAAAAATTTCCCGAATTAAGTATAAGCAGAAAGTTAACAACAAATTGACCAGCAATAATTAAGTAAGAAATGTTTGGATTTTTAACTTTTAGGGGCGTGTTGGTTTGGGTTAATGGTTGCATAATAAAGAGCGTTTTTAATTTAGAAGAGTTGTGAGCTTTTTGGAAGCGCTTTGTAAATATAGTATAAATCAGTTTACAAAGAAAACAGACGAACCGTTTGCTTGAGTTAAGATGTCTGCTTAATAAGCTTTATTCAGTTCAAAAACAAAACCCTCTCCATCACACGATGAAGAGGGTTTTTCTTGTTAGATGTGCTCCCGACGAGATTCTAACTCATATCGATGGTACCGGAAACCATAATTCTATCCATTGAACTACGGGAGCAGTTATTTCGTGTGCAAAAATATAAAACTATTTGAATATTCATTCATGTGGGTATTGGATTTTTCGATGATATTCATTTTGGTAAAAAATAAGCTGATTTAAATAGCAGTTAATTTTGTTAATTAAACAGATATGTTTTCTAAAAATAATTCACAAGACTTTATAACCGGATTATGGCAACGTGAACGGTAATGCCGAAACATCAATAGAAAATAGTGGAACATACCAGGAATAAAAATAAGTTAACCACTTAAAAATTAACAATAAATATCTCCGTTAAGCCACATCATTTGTAACAAAATGACAAAAGATGCAGAAAAACCACGTAATTGGTTTTGCAGGCTTTTATATAACTACCCAAAATATGACTGTACTGTAAAATTACATTTTTAGCCCTTATCTGATGTTGATAAGCGGTGAAATTAAATATA
>JASLGV010000414.1 GCA_030149995.1 Pedobacter sp. | reverse complement strand
CCGGGATAACCATCAATTTACCTGGCATAAAAATAGGGTAACAGCTTTTCAAAGTTATCGAATGCGAGGCGGCATGCAGCCGTTTGGTCTTTTAAGTTATATTTGCATAAAATTAAATTTATGCAGCACACCACCACTACCCGGTTAAATAAATTCATTAGTGAAAGCGGATTATGTTCGCGCCGCGAAGCAGATAAATTTATAGAACGGGGCAGTGTTTTTATAAATGGGAAGAAGGCCAAAATCGGCGATCAGGTAGGACCTGGCGACCGGGTAATGGTAAACGGGCACAACATCGAACCCATGGAAGCTGAAGACTTTATTTTAATTGCCTTCAACAAACCTGTTGGCATTACAAGCACCACAGAAGCAACTGTTAAGGATAATATTGTGGATTATGTGAACCACAGTCAGCGTATTTTTCCAATTGGCCGGCTGGATAAAGACTCCCAGGGCCTGATCTTTTTAACCAACAACGGTGATATTGTTAATAAAATATTGCGTGCCGGTAATCAGCACGAAAAAGAATATGTTGTTACGGTTAACAAACCCATAACCGACGATTTTATTAATGGCATGGCAAATGGTGTACCTATTTTAGGCGTTAACACCAGGAAATGTAAGATCAGGCAGATAAGTACTTTTGTCTTTAACATCATATTGGTTCAGGGATTGAATCGTCAAATCAGGCGTATGTGCGAACACTTTGGATATGAAGTGAACAAGCTGGAGCGTGTACGCATTATGAACATTAACCTGAAAGGCATTGCACCAGGCGAATGGCGCGAGCTTTACGAAGATGAGCTGAACAGTTTGCTCAAAATGGTTGAGAAATCATCATCAGAAATGAAAGAGAAGCCCTCTAAACCGACTAAGAAAAAGATAAATAGCTGGGAAGAAATCCCTGAATTAAATCACGGGCAGGCTAAAAAATCTTTCCGGCCTTCAAAACCTTCCGTTTCTAAAACAGGTATCAAAAAAAATTCCGGCAGTTCTGCTAAACCCACTGGAAAAGGAAACAACAATACCCTGAATGCAAGACCAGCAAAAGGAAAACCAGCCGGCAAGCAAAATTCAAGGAATAAAAGATAAGCATTCAGCATCTATCGTTTTATACGAACATACCGGGGTCCTTTTACCTGCATGGCCCTTTGAACACAAAGTTGTTTAACAATTGTAATCTTACATGCTGTACAGCAACACATTAGCTTTCAATCTTTTGGCTTACGTCTTTTTTAAGTATCTTTGCGACAAATGGTAACAGCAAAAAAAATCGATATCCGTGCGTTGGATTTAACCCAATTACAACAACACTTTACAGCTATGCAACAGCCCGCTTACCGGGCTAAGCAGGTATATCAGTGGTTATGGGAAAAATCGGCAACAAGTTTTGAGGAAATGAGCAATCTTTCCAAAGACTTACGCAAAGCCCTCGGCGATCATTTCACCATTAATGCAGTACAGGTAAACAATTCCCAGTTCAGCAACGACCGTACCATCAAAAATACTTTTCGTTTAGCAGATGGTAACATTGTGGAAGGTGTGCTGATCCCGCTTGAAGACCGAATGACGGCCTGTGTCAGCTCGCAGGTTGGTTGCAGTTTAAGCTGTAAATTTTGTGCCACCGGTTATATGGACCGCAAACGTAATTTAAATGCAGATGAGATTTACGATCAGGTGGTACTGATTGATAAACAGGCAAAACAAAATTACAATCACCCGCTTACCAATATCGTTTATATGGGCATGGGCGAACCATTGCTTAATTACGCCAATGTACTGAAATCCATTGAACGCATTACCGCTGAAGACGGGCTTAACATGAGTTATAAGCGGATTACGGTATCTACTGCCGGTATTGCTAAAATGATTAAGAAACTGGGCGATGATGGTGTAAAATTTAACCTGGCCTTATCTTTACATGCGGCAGATGATAAAAAGCGTAACGAGATTATGCCAATTAACGAAGCCAACTCACTGAAAGCACTCTCAGAAGCCTTAAAATACTATTTTGCAAAAACCAAAAATCCGGTAACTTACGAATACATTGTATTTAATCATTTTAATGATGAGCTATCGGATGCCATGGATCTGGCTAAATTTTGCAAACACATTCCCTGCAAGGTAAATTTAATTGAATACAACCCGATTTCGTTTGCTGATTACACCAATGCAGAAGGGGATAAGATAGATGCTTTTGCCGCTTATCTTAAAAGCCAGGGCATAACAACCAACATTCGCCGCAGTCGTGGTAAGGATATTGACGCCGCCTGTGGTCAGCTTGCTGTAAAAGAAAATTAAATTATTGCCGCTTCTCCTTATTATCTATCCCTGAATTTCTTTTGGATCTAAATGCTTATGCCTTTTATTTGTATTTCGATTTAAAGAAGCCATTCAGCACGTTTTCTCGCTTCAGCTAAACCATCTGCCCGAATAAAATAAAAACGCATTTCTCCGCTTTATTTCAGGCTTCATGCTGTGCTGATATTATCTGATTAAATCTTTTCTAACGAAGCGCGTGGAAGAAATTCCATTTTTAAACAGCATTGGCTTTCTGCAAAAACAAGAAAACCTTGTTGTTTTTACAACAAGGTTTCTTTTAAGGTTTGGCACCGACCTACTCTCCCACGTGTTACCGCAGTACCATCGGCTCTGGTGGGCTTAACTTCTCTGTTCGGAATGGGAAGAGGTGGACACCACCGATATAGGCACCTGAATATTTTTAAACAGGGATAAGGCTTAAAAC
>JASLGV010000398.1 GCA_030149995.1 Pedobacter sp. | reverse complement strand
ACTTATAAGCAGCGAAATACCGGTAACACCCCCATCTATAAACTGGTTGGGAATAAGAAAGCTTTTTAAGCCAAAACAGGCAGAGAGCACACCCGCAACAATTAGAAAAAGCTCCTTAATCAAGCGGGTATTCTTATTCTTTAGGTGGTTCATACTTCGACTTTGCTTTCTTCTTTCTTGTTGCGAATATACTGAACAAGGTCTAATACCTCAAACGCATCTTTAAGCAAAAAGTTTCCGCTGCGGGTACGTGTAAGCTTAGATAAATAAGCGCCATTGTTCAGTTGCTTACCAAAATCAGATACCAGCGAACGGATATACGTGCCTTTGCTACAGGTGATTCGGAAATCAATTTCGGGCAGTTCAATGCGGGTAATTTCAAATTCAGAGACGGTTACAAAGCGTTTTCTGAGTTCTACTGCTTCACCCAGGCGGGCTTTTACGTATAAACGCTCTCCGTTAATTTTTACAGCCGAGTGGGCTGGTGGATATTGTTCAATATCGCCTGTAAAAGGCTTGCAGGCGGTATAAATAGCCTCTTCGGTAACGTTCGAAATATCAAAAGTAGCATCTACTTCCGTTTCCATGTCAAAAGAAGGTGTGGTGGCTCCCAATACCATGGTGCCGGTATATTCCTTGTCTTCGGCCTGGAAAGTATCAATCTGCTTGGTTAATTTACCTGTGCATATAATCAACAGGCCGGTGGCCAGCGGATCGAGTGTGCCCGCATGGCCAACCTTTAGTTTTTGAGGTTTTAAAGAGTTCCTGATTTTACCCACCACATCAAAAGATGTCCATTTATAGGGTTTGTTAATCAGCAACAGTTCACCTTCGGCAAAATTAAAATCTCTGTAAGTTGGATTTTCCGTATTCAAAATCTTTTTTCTGCAAAGATACGGATTATATAATTTGCATGTTATGTCCCGTTAGCAACAGAATAATAATGGCCAGGCCAACAATAATTCTATACCAGCCAAAAACCCGGAAACCATGTTTGTTTAAATAGCCAATAAAGCTTTTAATGGCCAGCAGGGCTACAACAAAGGCAATTACGTTGCCCACAATTAACAAGTTGGTTTGCTCGTGTGTAATGGTGTGCCCTTCTTTATAAAAATCGTATAATTTTTTGGCTGTAGCCGCAAACATGGTTGGTACAGCAAGGAAAAATGAAAATTCTGCCGCAACCTTTCTGCTCAGTTTCTGGCTCATACCTCCAACAATGGTGGCACCCGAACGCGAAACACCCGGAATCATGGCAATACACTGGAAGAAACCAATTTTTAAGGCTGTTAAATAACTTACATTTTCTTCTTCGTTAACCGTGGGTTTGTTAAACCATTTATCTACAAATAATAAAATGATACCGCCTACAAAAAGAGAAATACCAACAGCCATCGGACTTTCCAGCAGTTCATCTATTTTTTTGCTTAATAAAAGACCAAATACAGCTGCCGGGATAAAAGCAACAAACAGCTTTAAATAGAAGTTAACCGATTTGAAGAAGCGTTTGAAATATAAAACCAATACTGAAAGAATGGCGCCAAGCTGTATGGCAATGGTAAACAGTTTTACAAACGGATCTGTTGCAATACCCATAAAAGAGGAAGCGATAATCATGTGCCCGGTACTCGATACCGGCAAAAACTCTGTTAATCCTTCAATAATGGCGAGGACAACAGTTTCAAGATAAGTCATATAAAGATGAGATAGCAAAAAGAAAACGCTTAGTAGCTAAGCGTTTTCTTTTTTAATTAGGGTTAAATTATTTCTTAAGTATAGCGTATATGCCAAAGGCAAAACCAAACAGCACCACCAAAGGAGCCAGTAAGGTTTTTCTAAAGTCGTAAATATCGGTGGTACCCATCATCAGTATAAAGCCAACAACTACAATGGCCATGCTGATTAACAACAACTGATAATTTTTTTTAGTGAAAACCAATTCGGCTTTTGCTTCCTGCTTTGCAGGACTTGTTTTTTTTTCTGCCATTATCTGTATAAATGATATGATTTTAAACGTAAATATCTGCTTACTGCAAACCAGGTGCTGATACCCGTAATAAAAATGCCTATAATAACCAGCCCGGTAAATACAATGCCAAACTCTCTTGGATTGTTCAGGATGATGATTTCTGGCACTTCCTTACGTGCATAAACCAGGGTACCCAGCAGAATGATGATGGCTATAAAAGCCGCGATAAATCCGTGCAGAGCTGCGTACAATAGAAAAGGACGTCGGATAAAATTTTTCGTTGCACCAACCAGCTGCATACTTTTAATTAAAAAGCGTTGAGAATAGATTGCCAGCCGGATGGTGTTGTTAATCAGGGCTATAGAAATAACCAGTAAAATGGCAGCAAAAGCAAGAATAACCAAACCAATGGTGTTGATGTTCTTGTTTACCATATCAATTAAAGAGCTTTGATAAACTACTTCTTTTACCACCGGATTTTTTTGAATGCTCGCCTTCAGCGCTTCAATGCTTTTGTTGTTGGCATAATCAGCTTTCAGGTAAATATCAAAGGTAGAGGTAAGCGGGTTATAGCCTAAAAAATTTACAAAGTCTTCGCCCAGATCCTGTGTAAGGTTACGTGCGGCAAGCTCTTTGTTTACATATTGCGTTTGTTTTACAGCCGGATTGCTGTTCAGTTCTTTTTGAAAAGCAAGCACATCTGTTTCCTTGGCGCCCTCATCAACAATAATATTGAGTACAATATTTTCTTTAACGTAATTAGAAAGATTTTTGGCGTGTACCAGTATTAAGCCCAGTAAGCCCAGCATTAATAAAACCAAAGCGATGCTAAAAATAGTCGATATATAGATTGTTTTGGTCTTTTTCGACGCATCACTTACTTCAAATTCTTCCATGTATTTAAGTTTTATTTTTGCGAAAATAATAAATTATACCCAACAACACCAATTTAATCGGTGCTTATTAAAGAGAAACGAAGAACTGTTTCTTTTGGTTTATCAGGCGCATGATAAATGTACAAATAATCATTTTTATGTAAAAAACATACCAGATCCCCATACCCGTCGTTTGTTAAATAAATCTACCAGGATCATAAATGAATCAACCCTCTGCATTTAAACGGGGCAAAAGCCCTTAAAAG